>JBCCDZ010000109.1:0-9379 GCA_039030525.1 Pseudomonadota bacterium
AAAGCGATCTTGTCGGCGACGAATGTGCCGGTACAGCTTGGCGGCGGCATTCGTTCGCGGACGCAAATTGATGCCTGGCTCGAGGCTGGGTTGTCGCGGGTTATTCTCGGCACCGCGGCATTGCGGGATCCGGAATTGGTAAAGGCGGCCGCGCGGGCCCTGCCTGGTCAAGTTGTGGTTGGAATTGATGCCAAGGATGGGATGGTTGCCGTCGAAGGCTGGGCGGAAACCTCGGACATGTCGGCCATCGAACTCGCCAAAGCCTTTGAAGGTTGTGGTGTCTCAGCACTCATCGTCACGGACATTGCCCGGGATGGCATGAAAACCGGCGTGAATGTTGGCTTCACGGGTCAGCTTGCAGATGCGGTCAGCATTCCTGTGATTGCCAGTGGAGGTGTGGCGAGCGTGCAGGACATTCACGACCTGCGCGCGCGCAAGGGCATCCGACCGATTGCGGGATCGATACTGGGACGCGCGCTATATGATGGTGATCTCGAACCGGTCGAAGCGCTAAACGCTGCGTCTTAATCCGCGCCGCCGGTTTCGGGCCACATCGTAATTGAGCTAAAGAAAGCCTGCGCCGCGGCATTATCGGCGCCAGACCAGCCCCGCTCCTGCAATTGCGGCGTGCCATCATTCGCCACTACGAAACCGCGAAACAGCGCTGACGGATGCGCTGGCGCGTCGTCCTCCGTGAACGTGTAGATCTCACGCCCATTTGCGACATGGCACATGATCGCGCGACGCGCCATTGCGTGGCAATGGGCATCCTCGCGAGCTTCGACTTTGGATCTCAATTCCGACAGTCCGGCGGAACCAGACCGCAAACTCAGATCCTTAAGATCGGGAATAGGACCTGCAGCACCAATATTGATCCGTTCCGGCAACCCGTCCTTGTGGACCCGAAAGACGATCGCACGGGCGCCATCCGGGCCACCGCGCGGCGCATGTTCAGCTTGCGGTGGAATGACATAGCCGGCGCCCGCGCGCAGCACCTGGTCGGGCTTGCCGTCTTCGACGTGCACTGCTGAGCCTTCAATCACGTAGACGAACTCTTCACCTGGATGAAAATGGCGTGGCACGGTGGCGCCCGGCGGGATGACGACATCAGAAATGATCACTTCCAAATCGTCCGAAATCGTAATTGGCGCCCGCAACATCAGATTTGATCCAGGCGGCGGCCGGGTCTCTACTTCATGATGATGAGGTTCGACGCTGGCGCAGGCGCCCAGGATGAGGGCAGGCGCGAGAAGAGAGGCGACGCGTATCATTCCAGCACGTTCCAGAATTCTGTTGTTTCCAAAGCCAGGTCACGCGCAACATCTTCCGCGTCCAAAGCGATCAAAATGTCGAGCAAAACCGCAAGATCAGACGCCGCTAATCGTTCAGCTTCGCCATTTGTTGCGGTCAAAACACGCAAAGCCGTTTCCCCGATCGCATTATCCAGTCGCGCGCCTTTCAAGCCGGTAATTTGGCCTTGAGCGATGCGCTCGCCCTGATCCGCAACGCCCGCGACAAAGTCCCGCGCAATCGGCGACAAGGGTACGCCAAACCCCGTCCAGATTGCGAAGATTCGCGCCGTTTGTGCCTCTCGGCCAGGCGATTGTACGGAATTGACCAAACGCTTCTCGATCGAGAGCAGCGTTGGCCGAGACGCTTCGCCGCCGACAATAATATCGGCTGCTTCTAATAGCGCGACTGCATATGTGTCGGGTTGTTCCACGCCTTCAATAGCGAGCGCGCTGAGCCAGGCCATGGCGGCGTCGCGATCACCAGCAACCATAGCCGCTTGCGCAAAATCCAGGGCAAAGGCGCCAGTGTCATAGGTTTTTGGCAACGATTCCAGGTCGGGCAGAAAGAGCCGTGCCGTGCTGCGATATTGATTCAGCGACCCCGTCGCACTTTCGGTCAACACTTCACTTAATTGCGCGGCTCTCGCTTGATCTGAGGTCAGAGGATCCATCAGCGTCTTGATCGCCTGCTCGATGGCCGAACCTGGCTGATAGTCCTCGTCTTCAAGCAGGCTGAGCAATACATTGCGCCGGTCTTCGGGCGTGATGAGTTCTTGATCACTGGCAATCTCAGCGAAGCGCGCACGCAATTCCGATGGCACGCCAGGGCGCCGCGCCGCCGCCGCCGCAAGGTCCGGCCGATCCAGCGCCAGGGTCACGCGGTTGGTATCGAGAATGGCTTTGGCTGAGAGCGCTATGTTGAGGCCGGAATCAAATTTCGCGCCCGGAGGGTTGGGTGTGTCTCCGGCAGCGGCAAAAATCGCCTCAACCATCCACGGGTCATCGATCCCTTGCGCCGATGCGACTTCGATTGCCAATTGCGCGCCTGAGAAATTATCTCTTAGGACCGCGCAGACTGCGCGCAGTTTGAGCCAATACTCACCTTCTTTGATTGCCCCATCCAACGTCCCACATGCGCTCGCCTCCTGACCGCTGGCAAGATCGAGATCAACGGCAAGCGTTTCTGCATCAAGGCCTGGGGCGGCCTGCTCCAGTTGCGGTACCAGGGCGGCCGCAGCACGGGCTTCCCCAAGTTCGAGCATCAGTCGCGCGCGTTCTGCCAATAAGTCTTCGGCCCGTTCGCCACGCGGCGGCGTCGCCGGAGAGAGGACAATACGCCGTAACAAGCCGCGCTCTGCTGGACCAAGTTCAGAGGTGCTCACAGTTTGTAACAACGATAGAAGATACTCGTCGTCGGAATTGCGCCACAACGTGGTCGGAAACTCCGTCTCGTTCGAGGACAGGTATCGCTGCCCCCAGGCGCCGAGATCATCCATGCTATCAGATTCGATTTGTGCCGTTGCGCCGAGAGACGCGCCAAGCCCAATCATCAAACTGCCAATCAGGGCAGCCTTAGAGAACATGTTCGATCTCCATGCGCACCTCGCCGGATTCGGGTTTGTGAGCATTTGCTGAATTGCCAAGCCACCAGATCACCGCCAGGACAGCGACGATGAGTACGGCCAGAATGATAAGCCACTTGCGCATGGATGAATTGCCTTTCGCATACGGTCGCGATGGTCAAAGATTGCCGGATCCGCTTCGTCTGTATAGGACAAGTTGTGAAGATCCGAAAAGACCATGGCTGAAGACCCAACTAGTATCCTAAAACCCGACAGAAATGAGGCGCCTTGGGCAGGCCGAACAGTCGCCTTGGTCGGACTGATGGGGGCAGGGAAGTCGACGGTCGGTCGACGCCTGGCTGAGCGGCTTGGCCGCAGCTTCTATGATAGCGACAATGAGATCGAAAAAGCCGCCGGACTTTCGGTCGCGGATATATTTTCTCTGCATGGCGAGGAAGAGTTCCGGCGCGGCGAGCATCAGGTGTTGAAACGCTTGCTCTATGAAACGCCGCACATTCTTGCCACCGGCGGCGGTGCATATTTGAATCAGGAAACCCGCAAGCTGATGCGTGAAAAGGCGGTTACAATCTGGCTGAATGCGGATCTCGAGACGCTGTGGAAGCGCGTGTCCCGTCGCAATCATCGTCCGCTTTTGCGCCGGCCGGATGCCAAAGAAGTACTTTCCAACTTGTTTGATGAGCGCCGACCTATATATGAGCTCGCTGATCTTACTGTGCACAGCGTAGATGGCCCTCATTCGAAAACGGTCACCGCTATTATCAAGGCCCTGGAGTCATGGACGCCGCAATCATAACCGAGCCGAACCATGTCCGCGTCGAGCTGGATGAGCGCAGCTATGACATTCTAATTGGCGCTGGGCTGGTGCCGCGCGTGGGTGCGCTATTGCAGCCATTTGTAAAACAGCCGCGCGTTTTTGTGCTCAGCGATGAAACGGTCTGGAGCCTACACGGGCCGACGCTTACAAGCGGCCTTGGAACGGCCGGAGTAACCGTCATTGAGAAGATTCTTCCCGCCGGAGAGAGCACAAAGAATTGGACCTTGCTCGGCGAAGCGCTCGATTGGCTTTTGCAACAGGGTGCGGGACGCGATGACGTCCTGATCGCCTTTGGTGGCGGGGTGATTGGCGATTTGACCGGTCTCGCTGCCTCGCTGCTCAAGCGCGGCATGTCATTCGTGCAAATACCGACGACATTGCTGGCGCAAGTTGATAGTTCCGTCGGCGGAAAAACGGCTGTGAACAGCGCCCATGGTAAGAACCTGGTCGGCGCATTCTATCAACCTCGCCTGGTGATCGCGGATACCGACGTGCTGGCGACACTGCCGGATCGCGAACGTCGTGCCGGCTATGCTGAAATTCTCAAATACGGCCTGATCAATGACCGCCGATTCTTCGATTGGTTGTCAGAAAAAGGCAAAGATGTCCTGGCGCTGCGCCCGGCCGCGATCGCTGAGGCGGTCGCCATTTCATGTCGAGCCAAGGCGGATATTGTCGCTCAAGACGAGCGCGAAGGCGGGGTGCGCGCCTTACTGAATCTCGGCCATACATTCGGCCACGCCCTGGAGGCAGAGAATGGCTATCGCGCCAATCTTCTGCACGGCGAAGCGGTCGGCACCGGCATGGCATTGGCGTTACGCTATTCAGCGCGGCTTGGTTTGATGTCTCAAGAGGATGCGGAACAAGGTGCGGCGGTGATTGCTGAATCCGGACTAACTGCCAATATTGCGACCCTTCCTGGCGGACCTTACCGGGCCGATGCCCTGGTCGCGGCCATGCAACAAGACAAGAAAGCACGCGCCGGCCGCGTGCCCTTAATCCTCGCCAAAGGCTTGGGTGAGGCTTTCATCTATCCGGATGCGGACCTATCTGATGTGCGCGCATTTTTAACTGAGGAGCTGCAAAAAAGCTGATGATCATCGGCACCGTACTGACCATTCTCGTTCTCATCGGCATGTCTGCCTTTTTCTCGGGATCCGAAACAGCGCTGACCGCGGCCAGCCGCGCACGTATGCACCAATATGAAAAAGATGGCGATAAACGCGCCAGCCTGGTGAACAGTCTCATCTCGGACCGGGAACGCTTGATTGGTGCCATTCTCCTGGGCAACAATCTGGTGAATATTCTTGCCTCGGCCCTGGCAACCAGCCTTTTTGTAAGTCTAATGCCCGGACCCAGTGGAGTCGTTGTCGCCACCGCGGTTATGACGGTACTGGTTCTGGTTTTTGCGGAGGTTCTGCCAAAAACCTACGCGATTACGCGGCCTGACAATATGGCTCGTTCCGTGGCGCGGCCGATTTCCTGGCTGGTGGCGATGGCGAGCTGGATTGTCGCTGGCATTCAGGCCATCGTGAATGTCACGTTGCGCCTGCTTGGCGTGAAGCCGCCGAACGACGATGTCAGCGCCGAAGACGATATTCGCGGTACGATTGATCTCCACCATTCCGAAGAAGGCCTCGATGCCAAGAACCGTCACAGATTGGTCGGCGCGCTGGACCTGAAAGACATGACCGTCGAAGAGGTCATGATCCACCGTAAAAACATCACCATGATCGACGCCGATCAGACTGCTGATGCGATTGTGCGTAAAGCGCTCGCCAGTCCGCATACGCGCTTGCCGCTGTTCCGGGGCGACCAAGAAGAAATCGTCGGCATCCTGCATGTGAAAGACCTACTCAGGGCGATTGTCGGCAATAATGGCAAAACGACCGGGCTCGACATACTCGATATTTGCCGAGATCCCTGGTTTATTCCGGAAACGACGGCGGCTGAAGATCAGCTGGATCTGTTTTTGAAGAAGCGCAGCCATTTCGCCCTCGTCGTCGATGAATATGGCGCGTTGCAAGGCCTGGTCACACTCGAGGATATTCTGGAGGAGATCGTCGGCGATATTCGCGACGAGTATGACGTGGTCGTGCGTGGCGTCCGACCGCAGTCTGACGGGTCGGTCTATGTCGAAGGCGGTGTTACGATCCGTGATTTGAACCGCGCCATGGGGTGGGAGCTTCCAGATGAGGAAGCAGTGACGATTGCTGGGCTGGTCATTCACGAAGCTCAGACCATTCCCGAACCCGGACAGCGTTTCGCCTTTTACGGCTACCGCTTCGACATTGCGCGCAAGAGCCGCAATCAGATTACTGGTCTGAAAGTCATGCCTGTGCGCGAAGAACGAGACGCATGAGATGCGGACCTTTGCCGAAATCCTGGACCTCGCCGCCGGACACCATGGCTCCGCGGACGCGGTCTTAGCCCGCGCGGCGAATGAGCATGGCGCGGCTGATTTACAGAAGATTCGCAATGATCGCTATCTCGCGGAAATGACCAAAGCTGTGTTCAGTGCAGGCTTTAGCTGGAAAGTGATCCGCAATAAATGGGACGGGTTCGAGGCTGCCTTTGATGGGTTTCAGCCGCAACGCGTCGCCTTCTATTCGGATGAAGATCTGGATCGCTTGCTCGCTGATACGGGCATCGTGCGCAATGGCCAGAAAATAACAGCAACGATCGCAAATGCCCGTTTCGTCGCCGAAACTGCGAAAGCGCTGGGCAGCTTCGGTGCTTTTCTGGAGCAATGGCCGTCTGATGATCAGGCGGGCTTGCTCGCGTATCTCGGCAAGCATGGCTCGCGTCTTGGCGGAGCCACGGCACAGTATTTTCTTCGCTTCAGTGGATATGATGCATGGATTGCATCGCGCGATGTTTGCGCGGCTTTAATGCGGGAAAACGTCCTTGATAAGCCGAGTGCGACCAGTAAGACCGTGCTGAAAAATGTCGATGCCGCGATCAATAAGCTGCAATCCCAATCCGGACACCCGCGCGCCGTGATTTCGCGCGTTCTGGCGCTGTCGGTCGGGCCGTCATGACCTTTGCCGCGACCATGCTCACGCTTTACCCGGAGGCTTTTCCAGGACCACTCGGCGTATCAATTTTGGACCGAGCTAGGCAAGATCGCCGGTGGACGCTGGAGACGGTGCAAATTCGGGACTTCGGCCTGGGCAAGCACCGTCAAGTCGATGAAAAGCCGGCTGGCGGCGGCGCCGGCCTCGTCTTGCGCCCCGACGTGGCGGCCGCGGCGATTGACAGTCTGCCCGACGATGATCGCCCGCTCATCTATCCCAGTCCGCGCGGCGTCCCGTTAACCCAGGGCATGGCCGAAAACTGGGCGCATGGACCGGGCCTGGTGTTTTTCTGCGGCCGGTTTGAAGGACTCGATCAACGTGTAATTGAAGGCCGCAACATGCAGGAAATCTCCATCGGCGATTTTGTCCTCGCCGGCGGCGAAGTTGCGGCCATGGCGATGCTCGAGGCGACATTGCGTCTAATCCCTGGCGTGGCGGGGAATCACGCCTCCGTCGAAGATGAGAGCTTTAGCAATGGCCTGCTCGAATACCCGCAATTTACGTTGCCTAGGACCTGGGAAAACCGGCCGACACCAGATGTGCTTCTGTCGGGTGATCACAAAGCTGTCTCCGAGTGGAGGAATCAGCAGAGTGAGGCATTGACAAAACACCGCCGACCCGATTTATGGGCGGCTTCCCGAAATGGACCCAAATTGCGAGCGTCGGAGACGGACGATGAACATGATTGAACAGCTCGAAGCTGAAGAAGTTGCCCGCGTCACAGCTGGCAAAACCATCCCAGAATTTTCGCCAGGTGATACGCTGTCTGTAAACGTGCGTATTAAAGAAGGCGATCGTGAGCGCGTTCAGCGCTATGAAGGCGTTTGCATTGCCCGCGCCGGTCAAGGCCTCAACGAGAATTTCACGGTTCGGAAGATTTCTTTCGGTGAGGGCGTAGAGCGGGTCTTCCCGGTTGTCTCGCCAATGATTGAAAGCATTGAAGTGAAGCGGAAAGGCCGCGTTCGTCGCGCCAAGCTTTATTATCTGCGCGATCGTCGCGGTAAATCTGCCCGTATCGCCGAGCGGACCACCGGTCACGGTATGGAAACAACCGAAATCACCACGTCCAAAACCGAACTTCGCCGTCAACGCGATGCGGCGAAAGTCGCCCGTCGTGAAGAAGCTGCGAAAGAGCGCGATGCGACCGCAAAAGCCAAGGCTGCTGACGAAGCGGCGGCAGCCGCTGCGGCTGAAGCTGAAGCAGCTGCTGCAGAAGCCGCGCCAGAGGGCGACGCCGAAGCATAGTTTCTTTTGCGAACTCAGATACTTGAAAAACCCTGCTCTCAGAGTGGGGTTTTCTTTTGCTTGCCGTTTAGGAATCCACCGACTGGCATGAAACATGCGTTCTAGCTTCTTGTTCTAACCACTTAAAATAGCAGTGGATTTTTCTCTTGTCGCGCGAATCTGATTGGATTCTCGTATTTCATTTCTTATACGAAATATATGGCGCGGAGTTTGCGTCGAGTTGTTCAAATGTCCCGAAATGGATCGGGATGCTTGGATGGCGTAATTTCAAGCGGCGTAAGAGTGTCGCTTAAAAGGGGTACAAATATGAAAGTGACAAAGTCGATCACGATCGGTGCGGCAGCCGCTGTGCTGCTTCCACTGTCCGCGTTTGCAGACGGAGACAAGAATAGCTGGGATGGCCAGGCGGCAGGAGAGCGTTACTCTGCCAATGGCGCTGCCACAGCTGAGCGCACGCTGACGGACGAAGAGATTCGAAATATCATCTCACAATCTGGCGCCAACGGTGCGAATTCAGATGTGCGATATCTTGGCGGTCCGCAAACAGCGATCGAAACCATCATGTGTTGCGAGAATCTCGACGAGCAGGTCGAAACCCGCACCGAGATTGAAGAAACAACCGAATATATCGATGCCGTAACGCGCCGTGACATCACGCAGCCGGTCCAGCGCACGCTGATCCAACCCGTGACGCGCCAGGTTCTGCAAGGCTCAGTTGAAGACATTACCGAGGATCGCGTCTATGAGACCCGCCGCCTCGACACGCAATATGTGCGGGATGATGTGCCGGCTGTGGTCGACAATTACATTCCTCAAGTCACCACCGAAACGCGGGATGAGGTCACCGAGACATATTATGATGTCGTCACGCGTCGTGAGATCATTCAACCGGTTGAGCGCACCACAGTGGTTCCAGTTCAGCGCCGCATCGTGCGCCCCGTGACGGAAACCATTACCAATGAAATCCGTTATGAGACCCGCACCGCGCCGGTTCAGCGTCACTCGGTGAACATACCGGATACAATTGAAACCGTGACCGACGACGTCACCACCGTGACAGAGGAACAATATACTGAAGAGGTCATTCCTTACACCTCAGAGCGTAACATCTACCAGCCGAAGACGATCACCACGATCCAGCCGATTGAGCGTCAGATCCTACGCGCCACGACCGAGACCATCACGGAAGCCACGCGATACGAAGAAGAGCGTCTGCCGCTTCGTGTCGAAACGGAAGATGCGCCACGCGTGATTGAGAACATTACGCCGCAAGTCAGCGAGCGCACCATTCTCGAAGTTGAAGATGTCTATATCGACAATGTCACGCGCAACGTCGTTCAGCCGGTCGTCGTCACCACGATCCAACCG
>JBCCDZ010000110.1:0-9317 GCA_039030525.1 Pseudomonadota bacterium
CGCCTGAAATGCTTGAAGACCCGCACTTATCGCGCTCGAGGCGGCGACGGTCCACGTCTGAGACATCCTTCAAGAAACTTTGCGCCCGACGCACGGCTTTTGGTAAATCTCGCAATCTGAGTTCGCGATTGACCGGATCGGGATACAATCCCGCCTCAATATTCTCGCGATCGTGTCGGAAAAGCTCGAAATAGGCTTTCCGAAGGGCTTTCAATTCTGGCTTATTCTGCGGTTTGAAGGCTGGTTCGCCGGGCCGGTTAAAGCCCGCTGAGCGACGACGCGCCAGCGCATATTGCCCGCCATACCAGGCTGAGCGGAGGCCCTGCGCCGCCGTATAACGGGCGCGCCCTGCAGTTTTTCGGACATTTCGCATCAATCCCATAGCCACAAGATGGGCTCACTTGTGCGGATCGTCCAGAGGCGAGCCGTCGCGGCCTTCAGGTTCCATTCAGCTTGTCTCAGGCAGAAATCTTGCAATCATTGCGAACTATGGGCGGGTGCGCCTTCGAGTAAAGGAAATCACCAGATGATCCGAACCAGTCTATTTGTAGCGGCGGCCGCCTTTTGTTTTATCCCGGCGGCACAGGCGGATCATGAGCGATATGGCAATTCCTATGGTCAATATCAGGGCGCGCAACCCATTGTGGCCAGCGCAGCCTGTGAACGCCAAAAAGACAATGACCGCCTGGCAGGCGGCGTGGTCGGCGCCGTGGCTGGTGGCTTGATCGGCGCTGCAATTGGCGGCGAACTGGAACCCGACAATGGGTATCACCGTAGACGTGGATACCGTGGCTACCGAGGATATCGTGGCTATCGCGGTTACCGGGGACACCGCCGCGGCTATTACCACGATCGCGGAGATGATGGCGCCGAGATTGCAGGCGCCGTGATTGGCGGTCTGCTTGGTGCAGCCGTTGGTAGCGAAATAGCAGGTGATTCCACAGATTGCGCCCGGACTTACAATTATGGTGGCACACCGAATTACGGCCGAACCACGTATAGCGCGTCCGATATTGGCGGCGTTTACGCCCCCACACGATCTCCCACCGGACCGGCCTGGGGAAACCCGGATTTGCAACAATCGCGGTCGCAGCCTGTGAACGCGTCTGCCCCCGCTTATCCAAGTGAGCCGGCTTATCCGAGCACACCCGCCTACCCGGTAGATGAGGATTATGGCTTAGCCGGTGCGCCGGACGCTCCAGTTGCGGGGGGCGAATGTACGACCGTACGCCGGGAAACACGCTTGCCGGACGGCACCATCATTCGCGAGCCGGTGGAAGTCTGCCAGACCGAAGACGGTCGCTGGCAAATGCCACGTGAAGTTCCGGAATCATAAAGGACACCTGTCCTTGCCAACAAAATTACCAATAGGGGAAGTTCCGCACTTCCCCTATTTTTTCGCTCGGCGTATGACGACGCCATGACTGAATATTTTCGCCCTATCTCGTTTCGGCAATGGCCGACTGACAAATCCGCCTTTTCGCAGGCGCTCGGACGGTCGTTTCGAGAGACTGGTTTCGCCGTAATCAGCGATCACCCGATTTCTCAAGCAGTGATTGATCGCGCGGTTGACGCCTCGAAAGCCTTTTTCGAGCTGCCCGCTGACATCAAAGAACAATATCATGACGCCGCCGGTGGACGGCAACGTGGATATACACCGTTCGGTACGGAAAACGCGAAAGGCGCCAAGGCGGCTGATCTGAAAGAATTCTGGCACACCGGTCGCGCCTTACCCGCTGACAGTCCCTATCGTGCCACAATGAAGGACACGCCGATCGTCCCAGAAATCGCCGAATTCGACGACGCCACCCGAGCTTTTTATGACTCGATGGACGGGTTTGGGGCACAGCTTTTACGCGCTGTCGCTTTGCATCTCGGTCTGCCAGAAACCTGGTTTGATGACAAAGTGCAGAATGGCAACTCGATCTTGCGGCTGCTGCATTACCCCCCACAAAAGAATCCCCCACCACAAGGTACTGTGCGGGCCGGCGCCCATGAGGACATTAATGTCATCACTTTGCTGCTCGGCGCTGAAGAAGCGGGTTTGCAAGCCTTGCATCGCACTGGCGAATGGCTGGATGTGAACCCACCCGCTGGATCGCTGGTGATCAATTGTGGGGACATGTTGCAAAGGCTGACCGGCGGCATTCTCCCATCGACCACGCACCGCGTGCTCAACCCGTCGCCGGAGCGCTCGAGATTTCCGCGCTATTCGACGCCCTTCTTCCTGCATTTCAATCAGGATGTCCTGATCAAAGCGTTGCCACAATGTCTGGAAGAAGGCGGCAAAGCTGAACCGCCCATCACCGCCCAAAACTATCTGATGGAGCGTTTACGCGAAATCGGTCTGATCAAGACCTAAGACTGTTCGCCACCGTCAAACCAGGCGGCGCGCGTGACTTCCCAGACCTGCGACGCACGCGTGCCACCATCCGGGCGATGACTGGTAATCTCGCCTTTCCGCTCAAGGCCGAGGCCGTCCAGCATGCGGGCGGTGCGCACATTATCGAGCGCACCGGTTGCGACGATCACCTCAAGGCGCAGTGCTTCGAACATCCAGTCGAACGTCCGCTTGGCCCCGCTGACGCCAGCCCGTTTGCCTTGTTGATCCGGCTGCAGCGCGCCGCCTAGATCGCCCGCGCCCCATTGCGGCCAGATGTCAAATTCAGAATAGCCAATCACTTCGCCATCCTCATCAAATCTCAAGAACAGCAAGCCTTCTCCACGCGCGCGCTCTTCCAACTTGCGTTGAATGAACGCGCCGACCGTCACACAGCTGAGTGGAACGGGTAGATTGTAAATCGGGCCGTGTATGGCGGGGTCGTTGAGAAAGCGAAAGAACGCATCCGCATCCTCTGCAACTGCCAATCGGCTGGGCGCCTCGTCGAAGGCAATGCCCGTTGCTGCGCGCACGGCGTCCCGGATTTCAGCCTGACGCGCATCAGACAGTGCCATACGTGTCAGCGGTAACGCGCTCACAAGCTCTGCTCAGCGAGCAACGCCTCTACCGCCTTGCGCCAGGGCAAACTTGGCTGGGCGCCCGCTTTCGTGACGGCCAAAGCGGCTGCTGCAGAGGCAAACCGTAGCGCCTGTTCCGGACGCTCGCCTTCCGCCAGCGCAACTACCAGCGCACCGCAGAACGTATCCCCAGCACCGGTCGTATCGATAGCCTCGACCGCAAAAGCAGGCACCCGCGCAATCTCCCGTCCCTGCTTGAATAAGGCGGCGCCATCGCCGCCCAGTGTCAGTGCCACCATGCCGCCATCATGATGCAACGCATCGCCATAGAAATCGGCTTCCACCTGATTGACGATCAGCACATCAGCGCGATCAATAAGCTCGCGCGGCACGTCCAGCGCTGGCGCAAGATTGACGGCCAATAAGGCGCCGGTCTCGGCAGCCAGGTTCGCCGCGGCGTTGACCGCACTTACCGGCACTTCAAGCTGGCAGAGAATGACATCGCATTTGGGCAGCCCCGCCACATCGCTTTGTCCGACGCGCGCATTTGCGCCGCTGGCGACTGTGATCTGGTTTTCACCATCTGGAGACACAGCGATCAGGGCAACTCCGGTCGCGGTGCCAATCTCGCTCATGACATTGGCCACATCAACGCCATCCTTGCGCAGCAGCGCGAGCGCTGGTTCAGCCAATGCATCATCGCCAACACAGCCGACCATGTGCACCTCTGCCCCTAAACGCCGCGCGGCCAAAGCCTGGTTCGCGCCTTTCCCGCCAGGATGCTGGGCGAAGCGCGCGCCAGTGACGGTCTCGCCTGCCGTCGGCAAGGGCGCACCGCTGGCCACCAGATCAAGATTGATCGAGCCGACAATGCCTATGGTGACCGTCATTTATAGGCTCCTAACTGCGTGCACATGTGTTTGAAGACGGCATCCGCATCAGCCTTCTCATACCACAGCACATTTCCGTCTTCCTGGAAGTGCGGAATGGTGCGGCCGAATTGGTCGCCCGGCTCTGTCACCACTTCAATACGCGAACGGCGACCAACAAACAGATCCGGTCGGCTGACCGCAATCACCGTGCTGGGGTCATGCAGAGGTGCATCACGCGCGCCATTAGCGGAGAATTCCAGTTTGCACGACGCGTCCAATAAGGCGGCCGCGACCTCCGCTTGCTCTGTTTCGATGGCGCGCACCCAAGCCAATCGCTTTTTGGTCGTGCGGATATCGTGGGTCACATCCAGACTGAGGCACCGCACGGGCAGGCCAGCGCCAAACACAATCGCTGCAGCATGCGGATCAGCAAACACGTTAAACTCGGCATAAGGGGTAATATTTCCGCCTTCTGTGTCTGCCCCGCCCATAATAACAATCTCTTCTATGCCATCAGAGATGTTCGGCTGCATGGTCAACGCAAGCGCAACATTGGTCATCGGACCTGTGACAATGAGCGTGATCGGATCATGGCGCGCAGCGCGGCAAGTGCGAATGATCATGTTGACCGCATGCGCCCGGGACAATGCCTGTTTCGGCGAGGGAAATGGCAGATTTCCAAGACCTGTGCTGCCGTGAAAATCCTCCGCTGTAACCGGATCACGCAACAGCGGACGAGGGGCGCCCGCGCAAACCGGCGCGGTGCTGCCAGCCAGCTCGCGGATGATCCTGGCATTGATCGCTGTCTGCGGTCCTTTGACATTGCCCGCAACCGTTGTCAGGGCCAGGACATGCAAATCTGCTGCGCCAAATGCTGCTAACAGGGCGACCGCATCATCCAGTCCTGGATCGCAATCTATCAATACGCGTTTCATCCTCACCGTTTGCGGCTTCGAATTCGGCTTTGCAAGCCTTGAAACCCGTCAGTCCTTCGCTAAACCGATGAGAAGCCAATTTCAGCAGGAGCGTTTCATGAGCGGAACCACGCGCATCGTAGATTATGAGCAAAACGGCCAAACCTATGAGGGGTTCCTGGCGATGCCGGAGGGTACGCCCAATGGCGTCGTCCTGGTAGCGCATGCCTGGGGCGGTCAATCTGAGTTTGAACAAGACAAAGCAAAACTGCTCGCCAGCTGGGGATATGCTGGCTTCGCTGTCGACGTCTACGGCAAGGGAAAACGAGGTGAGACCAATGAGGAATGCGAAGCGCTCATGACGCCATTGGCGACCAATCGCGCTGAGCTTCAATCCCGTCTCGCTTTTGCCCTTGAAGTCGCCAAGCGCGAATCTGGCAGCGATAATGCCGCCGCCATCGGCTTCTGCTTTGGCGGACTCAGCGTGCTCGACATGGCGCGAAAGAATATGGCTGTGACAGGCGTGGTCAGTTTCCACGGGCTGTTTGGCGCGCCCGACAATACGGATGAGACCATCGGGCCAAAAGTGCTGGCGCTCCATGGTTGGGAAGACCCGATGGCGACGCCGGACGATGTCATGGATTTCTCCAAGGAAATGACCAAAGCCAACGCCGACTGGCAATTGCACGCTTATGGCGCAGTGATGCACGCCTTCACCAATCCGGCAGCCAGTAATCCGGATTTCGGGACCGTCTATGATGCCGGTGCCGATCGTCGCAGTTTCGCTGCGTGCCAGGATTTTCTTGCCGAGGTGCTTGGCTAAGTGGGAACTCCCACGCTCGACCTGACTCGGCGCGGGCTGCTCGCCGCCGCCCCGGTGACCGCGCTGGGGCTAACCAGCTGCAGCGCCCAACCCGACCCGCAGCGCATGCTCCAATCCCTCATCGAGGGACCATCCCAGGCGCGCGCGCCAGCGGCGGGCATTGTCGTGATGAAGAATAATCTGGTGGTGGCGCAGGCAGCCGTCGGAGAAGCGGCGATTGGCCAGCGCGTCTTCACGACGCGAACCGCGCTGCGGGCCGCGTCCGTGTCAAAACTTGTCGTCGCTTTGACCGCTGAAAAACTTCACCATGATGGTGTTGTTGACTTGGACAAAGGGGTGCGAACCTTATTGCCCTTCTTTCCGTTCGACACAGTGGCAGGACCGGATGGCCCAAGCATACGCGCTTTGCTCAGTCATACAGGCGGAATGAAAGATCCCGATATCTACTGGATGGCGCATCCGGGGAAGATTGAAACTTTGCTGACGCGCGATGCGTTTCGCGACAATGCTGATTTTGAATATTGCAATCTGGCTTATGGCATCGTTGCGACCGCGCTGGAGGCGGCGACTGAGAGACGGTTTGACTGGCTCGCGCGCGATTTCGTTTTGAAGCCGATGGGACTGGACGCTGGCTTTAATTGGGCCGGGGTCAGCGCTGATAAAAAGCGCAATGGCGCCACACTATATCGCGAGACAATTCGGGGCTGGGTCTCGCAGACGGACGATGCCGACACGTTGAACGACACAGAGCCCTTGGTTCTGAAAGAAACCGGCGCCGATTTACGAGATTATGTCCCTGGCACGAATGGTACGCTGTTCTCACCGCAAGGCGGGTTGCGCGCCAATTTGATGGATTTAGCAACCGTCGCTGCGCGTCTAAAATATGCACCCGAGCTGACGCGCCAAATCTGGCGATTGAACGTGACGGAAGCTAATGGCGTGCATGACGAGCGCTATTTCACGCAGTTTGGAACCGGTGTGCAAATTCATCCCGCAGATGAAAGCCTGTGGCCAGGGTATGAACTGTGGGGACATCCAGGCGAAGCATATGGCCTGTATTCAGGGGCCTGGTATGTGCCTGAATTGGAGATCAGCTTCGCGTATGCCGTCACCGGGACGCCTGAAACACCGCCCTCGCGTAGCGCCAAGCATCCAGCGCTGAACACGTTCACAGAGGTTCTTATGGAGTCCGTGATCGCCGCTTATGAGGCCAGCCCGGCCAGCAAATAAAGCCCCGTCGCCGCGACACCACCAACCAGTGCATACGGCAATTGCGTGCGGACATGTTCCATATGATCGCATCCGGACGCCAGTGAGGCGATAATTGTAGTGTCGGAAATCGGCGAGCAATGATCGCCAAACACGCCGCCGCCCATGACGGCCGCCACGGCGAGCGGTAAAGGCACCCCTGCCCCAAGCGCCAGTGGAACAGCAATCGGAATAATGATGCCATAAGTCCCCCAACTGGTCCCCGCTGTGAACGACGTTATCGCGGCCGCCAGGAATAGGATTGCAGGTATGGCTCCAGGTACCGGGAAGCTCGATGCAATACTGGCAATGAATTCCCGCATACCGACAGCATTCAGGCTGGCCCCGAGCACCAGAGCCAGATAGATCATCGTCACTGCCGGGAGAAGATCGCCCATGCCCTTGAAGCCGATCTCGACCAGCTTGCCCGTGGCACGTCTAGAATGCGCTAGGCAGATAAAGGCGGCAGCGGTGGCAAGGATAACCGACCAAAGGATCGCTTGCGCCCCAGAGCCTTGGCGAATATCGCCATTGCCAGTCCAGATCATGAAGCCAATCGTGCCGCCAATCATGATGAGCAGCGGCACGGCCATATAGAGGGCGTTGGAAGCAGGTGCTGGTGGTTCATTGAAAGGTCCCGAGGTGGCGACAGTAGCGCCACCTCCGCTTTGCTCAACCGCAGCAAGCGGTCCAAATGTGCGGTTCGACAGAACCGTCGCAAAGACCAAGGCAATCGCAATCCAAGCATAGAAGTTCAAACCAATGGTCGCCATCAGAACGCCGGTTGCACCATCGACACCATTCTCATTCAAGAGCCCCAACAGATAGGCGCCCCAGCCATTGAACAGGATGAGCACGCTTACAGGTGCACAAGTTGAGTCGATAATGAATGCGAGACGCTCGCGCGAGATGTTCAGTTTATCAAAGAGGGGTCGACCGAGGATGCCGGTCGTCAACAGACTGATATTCGTCTCTACAAAAATCAGAACACCGCAAATCGCCGTGACGAGACTGGCCCGACGCGGCGTCGAGGCGAAGCCGGACGATTGCAACCGCTCAACCATGGCGGTGATGCCCCCCGATTTCTGCATATAGACGATCAGCGCGCCAATGATCAGACAGAACAATAAGACTCGCGTGTTGTAAGAGCTGTCAAACACGCCGACCGCACGATCAATACTGCCTAACGCCCCCATAAAGGGATTGAAGCCCGCAATAATGGTCTCGCTGAGCCAGATCGCAATGCCGAGCGCCCAGAACACGTTACGCGTCCAGACGGCAACAATAATCGCCAGTAAAGGTGGCGTGATGGTCAGCCAGTCCATAGCGTCAGTTCAGAACATTCGGCGAAACCAAGGGGGACTCACGAGCGTCTTCTGCAGCTTTGACGAGACGCATCATATTACCACCCCAGATATTGGCGACATCCTCTCTCGTATACCCCGCCGACAGCAAGTCGCGCGTGATCTTTTGCAACATGGACACGTCGCTCATCCCGTCCACGCCGCCGCCGCCATCCCAGTCACCACTAATGCCGACATGGTCCGGACCAATAATGTCGAGCACGTGGAATGTGTGTTCCATAAACTTCTCATAGGTCGAGCGCGGTGCCGGATATTGCTCACTCAATGCGCGCCGCGCCGCGGCCCAGGCTGCAAGCGTCTCGGCGTCCATTTCGGCCGTGTTGGTGCCGAACTCAGCATTGAAAGCGTCTAATGCCGCTTGCCGCTCTGGCGATGGAACAAGCTGCTCGAGATATCCGCCAAAGATATTCATTTGAATGACGCCGCCATTCGCAGCCAATTCACGCAAGAGTTCATCGCCAATATTGCGCGGGTGATCATAAATCGCGGTCGCGCCCGTATGCGAGAGAATGATTGGCGTAGTGGACAAAGCCATCATGTCGCGCACGACGGAATCCGCCGCATGGCTGCCATCCAGAACGAGGCCTAATCGATTGGCTTCGCGCACAAGGTCTTCGCCAAGAGGGCTCAAACCGTCATAAGGTTGATTGATGTCTGTTGCGCTATCCGCGAATTGATTGGTCGCGAAGTGCACCGGCGCAATCATTCGCAATCCGCCAATATAGAAATGCTCCAGTAGTGAAACATCGGTCCCCAATGGGTAGGAGTTTTCCATACTCTGGAACACGACCTTCTTGCCGTCCGCAAGAATGGCTTCGGCATCATCGGCGGAGAATGCCAGCGCGACCTCCCGATGATATTTCGCCGCAAATTCTCGGATAGCGGTTTGGCGCATCAGCCCATGCGTTCGGGCGGCCGCATAGCTCGCCTCATCCAGCGGTCCTTGGCGCGTGAAGATGACCCAGAATCCGCCATCCAATCCGCCTTCATTCATGCGCGGCAAATCAACATGGGTTCCGTCTTCCTCGAAACTGCCACGGGCTGTGAACACGTAATCCGGCGTGTGAAACAGGGCTGGTGTGTCCAGGTGGCTATCAAACACGGCAATCGACTCGTGAAAAGCGTCGACATCCGAACC
>JBCCDZ010000111.1:0-9312 GCA_039030525.1 Pseudomonadota bacterium
CGGGGATCACAGGTGTAGACGCCGTCGACATCGGTGAGGATCTGGCAGCGTATGCCTCGGCGTCATGTCGCTCATCATCGTCCTGTCGGTCGCCGCCCCCGCTACAACAAGCTTGCTAGAGGCCACCCTGGCCCAGGCGCCCCTGATCCTGACGTGTGTCTGGATAACCGGGGTGGTCCTCTGGCTTGGACGCTCTTTCTTTCAGCAGCGCCAATTCCTTGAATTGATCGCCGCCGATTCTGAGCCTGCAGAGCCAGCAACCGCCGCTGAAATGACCCGGATTGCGAAACAGCTTGGCATTAAGCGCGTCCCGGATATTCGGGCCAGCCTGCTGTGCAGCGGCCCTCTGGTCACGGGTCTGACCAAGCCGGTCATTCTGCTGCCAATGTGGTTCGAGGATGATTATGAGACCGCTGAGCGTCGCGACGCTCTGGTCCACGAGCTGATGCATTTGAAGCGCCGGGACCTCTGGGCCTTCCAGGCCGCCCGTATCGTTGCTGCGACCCAGTGGTTCAATCCCTTCGCTTACACGGCGCTGCGGGCCTTCCGCACCGATCAAGAAGCGGCGTGTGATGCCGATGTGATCGCACGCGCCAAACTGTCTCCTGCCGCTTATGGCCGGACTCTGGTCAAGGCGGCTCGCCTTGCCCGCCCTTCGGACCGTCGCATCGCTGCGGCGAGCCTGACCCTCGCTCATCCCATAAAAGAAAGACTAATAATGATGACGCACCCCACTCCCACACTGCGCAGCCGTCTCATGGGGGGCACGCTTGCCGTCGCCCTCGGCGCTGGCGCAATCTTCGCCACAGCGTCCTGCACCTCTTCGGTTGCGCAAGAACTGGAAGGCGCCCCGCAAGAGTCCGCGACGATTGAAACGGATGGCGAAAATGTCTTCGTCATGAAGGGCGACCACGACATGAGCTTTGCCGTCACAGTTGATGGTGAAACCTTCTCATTCGACATGTCAGACCTGCCGCCTATGCCGCCTATGCCCGCTATGCCGCCCTTTGACGGCATGATGTTCGAGCAGGATGGCAATAGCTTCCACATGGAATTCGACACTGAAAAGCTGCAAGCCATGGAAGACAGTCCTGAATTCGCTGAGTGGGAAGCCAAAATGGAAGCCTGGGGCGAAGAAATGGAAGTCTGGGGCGAATTGGTCGAAGAGCGCGCCGAAGCCTGGGAAGACGAAATGGAACCCCGCATCGAAGCCTGGGCCGACGCTCAATCTGATCGCTGGGAAAACCAGGTCGAACTGATGGTCGAACGGGTCGAACGCGACGCTGAACGGGCTGAAGCACGCGCCGAACGCGCCATGGAACGTGCGGAACGGAACCGTGAACGCTCCGAACAGCGTGTCGAGCAGAAGAACCGCTGGGTCTGGTCTCGCGGCGAGGGCAATAATGGCGGCGCCTATGATGGTGTCACATCGCCTGAGACCCGCGACTTTGGCACCCAGTCATTCAACAAGGTTGATCTTGGCAGCGGAATTTCCATGGTCTACTCACAAGACCCGAATGCTTCAGTGACGGCGACCCTCGAACGCGGCAAGTGGGAGCAGATCGAAATCAAGGTCGAAGGCGACACTCTGGTTGCGCGCAAGAAGAAGAACTCCAATTGGGGTCGCTACGGTCCGCGGATCACAGTCTATGCCGCATCGCCAAATCTGACCGCTGTCGATGCCTCCTCTGGCTCTTCCTTCAAAGGCAATGTCGTCGCAGGTGATCTGGAAATTGATGCCTCAAGTGGCTCGTCCCTGTCGATCGAAGGGGCCTGTAAGGACCTCGATCTGGACGCTTCTTCCGGGTCCAGCATCTCGCTGGACAAGCTGGAATGTGAAACCGCCGTGGTTGACGCCTCCAGCGGCTCTTCGATCCGCGTCTATGCTTCGCAAAGCGTCAATGTCGATGCCTCGAGCGGCTCATCCATCTCGGTCAGCGGCAAGCCGACAGATGTCACAACTGACAAGTCTAGCGGCGCCTCTGTTCGCATCCGCTAGACGCAACAAACTCGCTCTCCTCCCTGGAACCAACGCACAGGTTTCTCTTGAGAGCGACAGCCCCGCCATCTGGCGGGGTTTTTTGTTGCCGCGCGGTCTATTCCAATTGTGCATAATTGAATTCAGCCTCTCCCAACTACCCGTTCGCGGTCGCCATGCCATCTGGTTTGCAACGCAACAGAATAGGAGGCTCTCATGTTTGAGATCAGACGCTTTTCCGACCTTGGTACTTTTGAGAATGACTGGCTCAACGCGCATTATCACTTCTCATTTTCGCATTATCATGACCCCGCCCGCATGGGGCATGGCAAATTGCGGGTATGGAATGATGATACGATCAAGCCGAATACCGGGTTTCCGCCGCACGGCCATCGCGACATGGAAATCATCACATATGTCCGCGCGGGTGCCATCACGCATCAGGACTCGATGGGCAATAAGGGTCGTACCGAAGCCGGTGACGTTCAGGTCATGAGCGCCGGCAATGGCGTTCAGCATTCAGAATGGAATGCGGAAGACGAGAATACGACCATTTTCCAACTCTGGATCGAGCCAGCTGAAACAGGCGGTGCACCGGACTGGGGCGCGCGAGCGTTCCCGAAAGCAGACCGGTCTGGCGAATGGGCGGTTCTGGCCAGCGGTCAGGGCGACGTAGACGCTTTGCCGATCCGCCAGAACGCAGCTGTCCTTGGTGCAACTCTGAAGGCCGGCGAAAGCTTGAACTATGAGGTGAAGGCTGGCCGGTTTGGCTATCTCGTCCTGGCAGCCGGGTCCGTCGAGCTAAATGGTGAGACCCTGAATGCCCGCGATGGCGCGGCAATTTCGGGCGATACGAAGGTGACCCTGACCGGGGTCGAAGACGCCGAAATCGTGTTTGTCGACACGATCTAAACTCGGCCTCGCGACGGTGTGATTGGAACAAGATGGCATTATGCCCTATATTCTATCTTGTTCTGATCACAAAAAGGAGCCTGCCATGAAAACCATCTTCGCTGCAATCGGCGCCCTCGCCATTTTGCCAACCGCTGCTGCAACTGAAGTGGCAGTGACTTATAGTGATGATTTCGCTGAAGAATTATCCGATAATTATGGCGAGCGCGAAGGCGAAACGCTGACTGAAGAGATCATTGAAGACCTCGATCGGGCCTTCACGAAAGCCGGTGTAGACCCGGCCCGCGTCGACGTCATGATCGTCAATGCCAAGCCGAATCGCCCGACGCTCGGGCAATTGTCCGACCGCCCTGGCCTGGATTCTTTTCGCTCGATTTCACTCGGCGGCATGGAATTGGTCGGCACCGCTTATGACGCGGATGGCAACATCATCGCAACGCAGGAATATGGCTGGTTCGAAAACAATCTTCGCGATGTCGTCGGCTCAGGCGTTTGGACAGATGCCAATCGCGCGTCACGTCGCTTCGCCACCAAAATGGCCAAGCAATTGAGCGACAGCTAGCCCCGGTCACCTGGATAAATCTCGCGCCCATCGACTTCCAAACGGAACAGATCTGGGCGCGAGTAATGGCCGGCCGGGTCGCTCGCGACTTTGCAGGCGCGCGCCAGCGCAAGATCTGCATCCGCGACCAATACGCCTTCTTCATCGATTAGAACCCCAGCGACAATCTCACCACGCGGGTCAATGATGGCGCTGCCGCCATTATGATCAAACGCGTACAATGACTGGAATCGCTCTGGCACGTGCGCCTGAAGGCGCAAACCCGCTGAACAGATCACCCAGGCCCCTGCCTGACTGGCAAAGGCCCGGCTGAGCAGCAGCTGGCGCGCCCAGACCGGCTGGCTTGGCGCCTGCTCGGGTTCGCGCCCTGGCCAGGCCGCAACATGCACATCGACCCCTTGCGCCATTAAAGCATAGGCCGGCAGCACCGCATTATGCTCCCAACAATTCAAGGCCGATAGCCGCCCCCAGTCTCGAGCAACAGGGTGCAGGCCTTTCGCATCGCCATCCCCCCAGACCGAGCGTTCATGATGCGTCGGTTTGAGTTTGCGGTGCCGATTAAGGACGTCCCCATCGCGGCCAATCGTCAGCATGGTGCAATACAAGGTGGCCTCGGTCTGCGGGTCGAGTTCATTAATGCCAATCACCAGGTCCGCCTTGGCCCGTTTCGCCGCCTGGCAAAGCGCGGCGACTTCTGGTCCATCCAGACGGACACCATTTTTCAGCAACTCACTGGCCGCATCCCACCAGGTGTCTGACAATGGGCTGTCGATAAAGAATGGATAGCCGGGCAGCCAAGCTTCTCCAAACGCGATCACATCAGGATTTTCTTTAGCCGCCTGATCAATCCAGCGGATGGCTGTTTCGAGGCTGGCTTGCTTGTCGAAAAGAGAGGGTGCGGCCTGAACGGCGCACAAACGAACAGTATCAGTCATGCGTCCCGATACGCCGGATGCCCGTCATTCTGCAAGGGCTTCACGTAAACTGTGATCACGCATTTGCATCGACCGGCGCCAGCTGTCCGCGATAATGGGCGATAAGCCCGGTCATTGGCATACTGATGCGGACATCGAAACACGCGCATTCTTGCGCATCGACATATTCGCGCGTTTCGCTTTTGGGTCGCATGAAACCCGGCAAGGGGATCCCCAGGACGCGTCCCGAGATCACTGGAAATTGTAAGCCATCCTGGTCGCGGCTAAGGTCGATAAGAAAGGCCATCCACCCAAAACGTTCTTGCAAAAAGGTTTTGTCGTCACGCTTGGACGCCGACAGAAATGAACGAAACCGCTTGCTGCCAAACTGTCGGACCCAGGTTTCACCGTTGCCGGTCCGAGTCATCTCTACCTCGACGGGTACGGAGTCAGACGCAGACGGAAAGCCAGCCAACCAACCGGCACATCTGGACAAGAAACCAGTGCCGCGCTGGATTGATGCGACGCCTTGCCAGCGCCGCCTATGCAGCACGCGATGCAGATCCTGAAGCGGCGCTGGAAGGTTTGTATAGACATCGCCAAGAACAGCGCCAAACACAGTGTCCATCGGCTCTTGCTTTTGGCCAGTCGTGATCTTGAGCCCGTCAAACCCAGACTTCAGGTCGGTCATTGTGAACGCACCCAAACACGGCCGTGCGCCAGGCACGAGTTTTCCCGCGAACAGATTCTGAATGAGGATTTGAGCAGGAACGCCCGGGATGTAAGGGCCATCGCCTTGTTCGACAATCAGGGTCCATGTGCGGCGAACACTCAATCCTTGACCGGTTTGCCCAACCACGCTGACCTGCATGCCCCCGCGGTCTGAACCCAATGGTTCCAGCCGATCCGCAATCCACTTCAAAACGGGCATCAGAAAGGATACCGACCGCACCAGTTTTATCCTCGGCAACCAGTGCAGCATCCAGAGGCCGTATTGCATGATCGAAAGTTCCAGACCCGCCCGAAACGCAACAGACTGCGCGTTCATTGCATCAGGAAACAAAGACAGATCAGGCGCACCGATAAGGCTGGCGTGGCGGTTCGAGACCGGCAGCGTTCCGGCAATTTCGAGATCATATTTCTTCAAATCGCTCCAGGCGGGGCGGTCGACGAACCGATTGGCTTGCCAGAGGCGCAAAGGCCGACCGACCTGACTGAGAATAGCACGCATAACAGATTTTCCACGCGGCGCGCGATTGCCGGGTAAAATGACGGACTCGATGCAATGCACTTCGGTCATATCACGGATGAGATGATGCGCGACGACGGACGAGACCGCCGGGACACTCGAGGCGCCTGACAAGACTGTTACGCCGGCGGCGATCGCAGCCTCATTCAAATCAGCAATGCCTGAGGTAAAAGCCGCATCATCTGACAGGTCGAGATAATGCGCCCCAATTTGGATGGCGATTTGCGCAACCCGATAAGGCACCTCATCATAATCTTGAAACGGACCAACGGCATCGACGATCACGTCAGGATTTAAAGCCGCGACGCGGTCAGAAAAATCCGCCGCGTGAACATCCAGCTCGACCGGGCGCAGACGCGTTCCCGCGGCAAAGGCCGATGCCTTGACGACATCACGCCCCGCGGCGATGACTTTCAAACCTTCGTCTTGAGCCAATCGAGTCGCAAGTCGCCCGCCAAACACGCCATAGCCACCGAGAATGAGGACTGTTCTAGTCAATCATTCTAGCTTTCATTTCAGCGCTGGGCATCGGACACTGACCGCGATTAAAAACCTTGCGATTATTGGCAATGCGCCGATAGATCCAGTCAGACAAAAATTGCGGCAGGACATGCAACAGGCGGGCACTTTTCCACGGCCAACCACACAGTGCTAACCCCTCAATAAACAGGTCGAAATTCGTCCAGGCGCGATCTCCGACGCGCAGAATCGCCGTCTCCATGGCGTCTGGATCGAGCCCCTCCTCGACATAAATGGCACGCCCCGCAGCCGACTGCGCTGTGGCCAGCGTCAATTCCTGGTCACTGTCATGTTTGACCAGAAACCGCACAAAGCGCGAGCATAGGAGGCAATCGCCATCATAGACATAGAGCGCATGGGCCATGCCCGAAACCTAGCAGGTTTAAGTAAACAAGGCCTGTGCCAGTGGGTCGCGCGTCAACCTGCCTTAAGCCAGGTATTGATCGCGCAATTGCGCAACTTCAGCCGAACCGACCCCCAGCGTTTCAGACAGATAATGATCCAATCCACCTGACTCCGCATCAATCGCGGTCAATGCGGCCTCAAGGAATTTCGCATCAACTCCGACAAAGGGGTGATAGACGGCATGGTCATACTCTTTGCCAATATGCTCGTTAAACATGCGCGCCATTTCTGGCAGGCGCGTGGCGACATCAGCCGCCTCATTGGTCAGTTCATAATCTGCGAAGATTGCCTCGCGATCGACGCCAAGAACATGATGCGTTAGCGCGCACAGAATGCCCGTCCGGTCTTTCCCGGCAGCGCAATTGACCACCGCTGCTTGATCGTCGCCGAGGGCAGCAATCGCTTTGAACCAGGCTGAGAAGGTTTCGACATGCTGGTCTTTGAAAGGCGCGGCGCGATAATAATCCGCCATCCAGCCATGTGCTTTTGGGGCATCCACGGCGACTTCAGTCAGGAACCGGACATGCGGCGCCTGCGTGGCCTCGCCCTTATCGCTGGCGAGCACCTGAACACCATTGACGGGCCAGCGATGACCATGCCGTTCACGCTCATCTGGTCGGCGCAGATCCGCCTGGACTTTGATATTATAGGCCGCCAGCGCCGAGATATCAGCGTCGGTTGCCTCGCCGAATTGCGCCGAACGGAACAAGACATCGGTGCGAACGGCCCGTCCACCCGCGCCATCATAGCCGCCAAAATCTCGGAAATTTCGAATATTCTCGAACGTTTTTACGCGATCCTGCATGCTCAGCTCCTCAGCATCTTTGCGGGTGAGTTAGAGCGAAAGCCGCAAAGCGTCCACGCTGACGCAAGGCGAGCTCACCTCGGTTGGTTTAGTTGAAGACATCGACATCATGCCGACCGGTATAGGCCAGCTCTCGATAGATAGCAGTTGTGAGATAAAGCCCGATCACCGCAGAGATAACGTCTATCACGGAGTTGACCGCCAGCAATGGGCCCGGCCGATGGTCTTCGCTGGTCCATCCAATCATCATCAAAAGCAGCGAAACACAAATGATTCCAAATACATAGATCAGGTAAGCCCCCAGCGTGCGCCAGAAATGCTTGCGGATATAATTGAAACTCGCCCTCAGAGCATCCGCGGGCCCAACGCGTTCGGTCAACAAGACGGGAATGGCCACTGCCCATAAGACGGCCAGCGCCAGCCCGGGCAAGATCAGCATCACACTCCCGATCAGAATCCCAATCGTACTGAGAATGGTCAAAGCCAGCATTGCGGGATAGCGGCGACTGGCTTCGCCCATGGCCTGCATCGGGCCAAGTCCGTCATCATTCAATGCGACAAGATAGAAGACGCCGAGGAAGAACGGGTCGAGCAGATAGGTTGTGCTGACCAAGCGCAGACCCTGATCCAGACCGAGCATATGATCGAGCGCATACAGGCCAAACTTTGCCAGCACCCAGAAGGAAGCAAAGCGCACGATGCGCAGCGCATCCCGGTTGAGCAGCCACCACCAGCCGGCCATGACGCGGCCAATATCGAAAGAGGACGGCGATGAATTCACTAGCGGAACGGCGGTTCGTCAAAAGCCCGCAATTTACGGCTGTGCAGTTTGGCATCGCCGCTGGCCAATTTCTCCAGCGTTGCGACGCCGATCTGCAAATGCTGGCCGATCGACTTTTCGTAGAATTTGTTCGCCGCGCCCGGCAGCTTGATCTCACCATGCAACGGCTTGTCAGAGACGCAGAGTAGAACCCCATAAGGCACTCTCAACCGGAAACCATTCGCGGCAATTGTCGCGCTTTCCATATCAATCGCGATGGCCCGCGACTGGTTGAACCGCCGCGCACTATCAGAGAATTGCAGCTCCCAGTTGCGATCATCGGTGGTGACCACTGTGCCGGTGCGCAGGCGCTTTTTCAGCTCTTCGCCTGTGTCACCTGTGACCTCGGCTGAGGCCTCTTGCAGCGCCATTTGAACTTCTGCGATGGGCGGGATCGGAATGTCGGGTGACAAGACATCGTCGAGCACATGATCATCGCGCAGATACGCGTGTGCCAAAACATAATCGCCAATCGCCTGACTGTGGCGCAGGCCGCCGCAATGGCCGACCATGATCCAGCATTCCGGGCGCAGGACCGCGAGATGATCCGTAATCGTCTTAGCATTAGATGGACCGACACCGATATTGACCAGCGTGATCCCGGAGCCGTTTTCTGCGGTCAGATGATAAGCCGGCATCTGGAATCGGCGCCAAGGCGCATTGTCAATTTGCGCGCGCGCGTCTTTCGTCGACTTATCGACCACCAATCCTCCAGCGACCGACAATTCCTTGTAGCGGCCACCGGATTTCAGCTGGTCCAATCCCCAATCGACAAACGCATCGACATAGCGGTGATAATTGGTGAACAGCAAATAGCGCTGAAAATGCGCGACTGGCGTGCCAGTATAGTGTTGCAATCGCTTGAGCGAAAAATCCGTGCGCGGGCCATCAAACAGCGCCAGCGGACGATGATCAAACGCCTCATACAATTCGCCATCGGCAATCTCGTCGCCAATGTCGCTGAGCTCTGGCGCCGGGAACCATTTCGCCAATTCGGCGGGATTGATCTCATCCAGTCCGCTCGCCTGCCCTTGCTCCCAGACATAGGCATATGGGATTTCAGCTGTGGAGCGTTGAACTTCGACGTCCACATCATAATCGCGCAAGAGCGGCTCGAGCTGCTCAACCAGATAGTGGCGATAGAATTC
>JBCCDZ010000112.1:0-9277 GCA_039030525.1 Pseudomonadota bacterium
ATTATCCAATGGTGTCCAGAGTGGTTTTTGGACGTGGAAGTTTCAATCAATTAGATGAAATTTTAGCGCCTAAGCGAAAAGGACGCAATGCACCATTCATATTTTATGTAGATGATGTCTTTAAGGGGAATCATTGGTTAACTTCAAGAATTACATTGTCTTACAAAGACAGAATTGTTTATATACCTACACAAGAAGAACCTAAAACTTCACAGATAGACAAGTTAGTAGAAGACATTATCCTTGAGTATAGCGAGTTGCCTTCTGGTATTATTAGTATTGGAGGTGGTATTGTTATGGATATTGCTAAAGCTGTATCGCTCATGCTAACTAATAAAGGCGAGTCTAAAGACTACCAAGGATGGGATTTAATTAAAAATCCTGCAATATACCATGTAGGTATTCCTACAATATCTGGTACTGGAGCCGAAGTATCTCGAACAACCATTTTAACTGGTCCAGAGAGAAAATTAGGTATTAATAGTGACTATACGCCATTCGATCAAGTGATATTAGATCCAGAATTGACTAAAGATGTGCCTAAAGACCAGTGGTTTTATACCGGAATGGATTGTTTTGTGCATTGCGTAGAGTCTCTCAACGGCACTTTTTTGAATGCCTTTAGTCAGAGTTATGGAGAGAAAGCTTTTGAGCTTTGTCAAGAGATATTCCTTCAGGATTCGTTAAGTAAAAAAGATGCCCAAGATAAATTAATGATGGCCTCTTGGCATGGTGGTATGAGTATAGCATACTCTCAAGTTGGCGTAGCCCATGCTATGAGTTATGGACTTGGTTATCTTCTTGGCGTTAAGCATGGCATTGGTAATTGTATAGTATTTGATCATTTAGAAGAATATTATCCAGGTGGAGTGGCCATGTTTAAAGATATGAAGGCAAAGCATAATATTGAATTGCCTAGAGGTATCTGTTCAGGAAATGTTCTTTTGCTGCATATGCCAGCCCAGGCCGAAACTTAGAACCAGCGATAATACAAAGCCCGCCAGCATAATCATCGGATTGGGGCCAGCATCGGCAGCGACCGTCTGCAATCCATCCGCGGACAACCACTGCATCGTCGTTTTCGCTTCATCTGCGAAGAACAGACCATTCGCCGCCATCCAAGGTTCTGTGAACAATAATCCGTACCAGATGAACCCGACAATAAACTTTGCGATAGCGGCCAATAGCACGCCGAGCATGTTTACACCTGCAATTTTTGGCATTCTTCCCTCCTCAAGGACGTTTCTTTTATCCCATCACGCGATATGACGGGGACAGCTTCTGCGGCTGATTCCGTCTGACGCGAGGTAAACCTTTGTACGGGAAGATAAATCTTGAGTAAACGCCGGATCCTGATCACCTCCGCCCTGCCTTACATAAATGGCATCAAGCATTTGGGGAATTTGGCTGGCTCGCAGCTCCCCGCTGATGTGTATGCTAGGTTTCAACGTTTGCGCGGCCACGACGTATTGTTTATCTGCGCGACGGACGAACACGGGACGCCCGCAGAGCTCGCGGCTCAAGAAATGGGAATTAGCGCTCAAGAGTATTGCGATCATTTCCATGGCGTTCAGAAGAGTCTGGGCGAAGGATTTACCTTATCGTTTGATTGGTTCGGCCGCTCATCGAGCCCAGAGAATAAGGCCCTGACCCAAGGCTTTGCCTATGCCTTGGAAGCCAATGGCCTGATCGAGGAGCGCGTCTCGCAGCAAGTCTATAGCGTCGATGATGGCCGCTTCCTGCCGGATCGTTATGTCGAAGGCACGTGCCCGCATTGCGGGTATGAGAAAGCCCGCGGTGACCAATGCGATAATTGTGGGCGCTTGCTCGATCCAGTCGACCTCATAAATCCTTATTCAGCGGTCTCGGGCGGCACCAATATTGAAATCCGCGACACCGCGCATCTCTTTTTGCTGCAATCCAAGATGCAAGATCGCATACGCGACTGGGTCGAAGGATCAACAGACTGGCCACAATTGGCGCGATCGATTGCCCTGAAATGGCTCGATGAAGGCCTGCGTGACCGCGCGATAACCCGCGATTTGAAATGGGGCGTCCCCGTTACCCAGCCCGACGGCACGATCCGACCCGGATTTGAGAACAAGGTCTTTTATGTCTGGTTCGATGCACCCATTGAGTACATTGCGGCCACTGAAGAATGGGCGACGGCCACGGGCAATGACGCCAAGACGTGGTGGCGCACCGAACAGGGCGCCGCAAATGTCGAATATGTCCAGTTCATGGGCAAGGACAATGTCGCCTTCCATACGGTTTCATTTCCGGTCACCATTTTCGGATCTGAGCAGGATTGGAAGACCGTCGACAAGCTGAAAGCCTTTAACTGGGTGACCTGGTATGGCGGCAAATTCTCGACCAGCCAGAAACGCGGCGTGTTCATGGATCAAGCGCTGGACCTCCTGCCCGCAGATTATTGGCGCTGGTATTTGATGGCCAACGCACCGGAAGGCTCGGATGCCGCCTTCACATGGGAAGGGTTCCAGGCCTCAATCAATTCAGATCTCGCCAATGTGCTCGGCAATTTCGTCAATCGGATCACCAAATATACAGTCAGCAAGTTTGACGGCACGCTTCCAGCATCCGGAACGTCCGGCGAAGATGAAGCCTGGATGGAGCAGGAACTGAAAGCCAGTCTCAGCCGCATTGCCGAGCATTATGAAGCCATGGAGTTTCGCAAGGCGGCCTCGGAAACGCGCGCACTGTGGGCAGCGGGCAACGAATATCTCACGCGTGCAGAGCCGTGGGTGAAATATAAGAATGATGTCGACGCCGCGGCGATCGGCGTCCGCACGGGGCTGAACCTGGTCGTTTTGTTTGCCATCATCGCCCAGCCTTTGATCCCGAACACGGCCAAGACCATTCTCGACACGCTCGGCATTCCGGACGGCAATCGCAAATGGCCATCGCCAGACGATCAAGGCCTGCTGGATGCGCTACCGCATGGCATGCCGATCCAGGCGCCGCCGGTCCTGTTCCAGAAGATCGAAGACGCGATGGTGGCGGAGTGGACGGAACGGTTTGGTGGCGAAGAGGAAAGCTAAACCATGCCTCTCCAGAACCGCGTCGATCCCTTTGGCCTTATTCACGCGGTACCCGAACGAGGGTTGATGTTCGGCAATCGCGGCGGATGCTTTCACACCGAAGACAAGACGCTGAAGCCAACGCATTGGAAAACACGGCAATGGATTACCTGCGTCCTGGAATTCAAGGATCGCCGGCGCACTTTGATGAGCGAAGGCACATATACTGAATTATTCTTCCTGGATGAAGTGACCGCCTTCGCTGCCGGGCATCGCCCGTGTTATGAATGCCGCTATCCAGACGCCAAACGGTTTCGCGAAGCGTTGGTGAAATCCGGTGTGTTTCGCTACCGCCCGAAAGCCAGCGATCTTAGCGATGCCATTGCGGGGGAAATCCAAGCGGTTCTGAAAGGCAAATCAGAGCGCGAGCAGGTTGAAACCGCGACATTGCCCGATGGCGCGATGTTCACGACTGGTGCGACGGCTTATCTTAAATGGCAGGGTCAGGCATTCGCCTGGACGTTCGCCGGATATCGGGCGCCGGTCTCATTGCCGGACCAATCTGTAAGGCTCACACCGCACATTACCTGTCAGGCGCTCGCGCATGGTTACACACCGCTGGTCCATCCAAGTGCCGCGATCTAGTCGACCGGACGGGTGACAATCAGCTCATTAATTCGGTCTGCGCGCGATTTGGCGAACAGCACATTGTGCAAGTACCAGATTTCGCCATCAGCCAGCGTGATCTCGATATCCCCCAGCAGATTGCCGCCTAACATGCGGTGGCGCAGGAAGTCGTCTTTCAGGTAGCGGCAGCGCGCATTGGCGCCGCTCTCGGCTCGGTCGCCGCTACCCCAATACACCCGTTCTCGCACCTGTCCTGGCGCGATCTCGTAATATTTGACCTTGTCGAACCCAAACACCATGACCGTCCACATCAGGAATACGGTGATCCCGACAAACCAGTAGAATGACGGGCTCATATGGATTTCCAAGCCGCCAACAAAGGCCGCGATCGGTCCGAACAAATTGCCCATGACCAGCAGAATAATGCCGATCGCCAGGATCAATCCGAGAATGACAGAGTTCGCCCCCCGGAGTTTAACCGTGGTCGAGAAGATCACGAAGATCAGAACAAAAGCAAAGGTCTGCCCTTGAACGCGCGCTGCATTCGAGACGGTATCAAGCGATTCCGCGCCGCCACTCGGCATGAACATTGAGACGAAGCCAAACAGCAGCCCTAATGCCCAGATCGGCCACCAATAGATGATTGGCGAATGGGCATAGGCTTTCAAAGTGCTCAATTGATTCAGCGCATCGGCGGGGTGTGAATGCGCGTGTGCGTCGGGCTTTTTCTCGGCCTTAGGCTGTGATGATTCAGGTGAATCGGACATGCGCATCCCTCCATGACTGACCCAAGCTTAGCAAGTTGGATCGGGAAGCGAAATCGATTTCTGAGGAGAACTGGTCAGACCTAAGAGGTTTCTTCCGGCTCGGTCGTGTTTCGGATGCGCAAACGCTCTTGCAACGCCATCAGCGCAATGCCGCGGAAAAGTATGCCGCGCTCTGTACTCTTTTTATAGCTGAGACGCTTATACGTCGCGATCATGCCATCACAGAGGATCTCATTATCGGCTTTGCTGCGGTCGGGTTTATTGATCACTTGCAGCATCTGTCCGACGGATGGCTCGACTTGCGATAGGTTGACCATCCAATTGATGACTTCCCCACGCGACGCCGCGCGTCGATTGGCAGCCGTAGCAGGGGCACTCAATAGACGAATCACCAGCTCGGTTTCGCGTTGACGCAGCTCCCGTGGCAAGTCCTCGACTTTTTTGGGCGGCAAGCCTTCAATGTTCCGCGCACAATCATTCGGACTTTTTTCTCCGAGATGCTTGTAGGTCTGCATCATGACATCGATCATTTCATCGACCGTCTCGTCACTCGCAACCTTCGAGAGTTCCAGGATCTCATTGAGGAATTTGTCACGCATCCGCAAACCAGCGACGCGGCTGGAATCACGCGCGCTGCGGCCACTATTGAATTCACGCTGCGCGATTTTGCGAAAATCATTATATAGTGCAGGTCGCCGCGTTTTCAGCGCCAGAAAGACCTCGCCATACATGTCACCGGAATCTGCCAGGCGTTGAACTTCAGCATCAAACATCGCCGGATCAACTGCTGGACCGCTATTGCCACAGGCAGATAGTCCCAGAACCGTGCAGGCGACCAGCGCTGCTTTGAATCCCCGACGCAGTGTCATGATGTTCCTCGTCCGCCTGAATCGGAGACGTCCCTTGCCTTGCCGATTTATTACGGTCACGATGGCATAGTTACCTTAATTTGCTGATAAGTGAGGCCCTATGTTTCGATCGAATTCGGTAATTCCTGCGCTCGCCCTAACGCTTGGTCTGGCCGCCTGCTCGCCGGCGCAGCAAACCCCCGAAGCGTCTGCTCCTGCGCCCGAAACGAACGCAGCGTCGCTGACTCAGGCGCCGCTTGGGGTTGCGACGAATCTACCATCACCCGGAACTGATTTGATTGACCTCTACACCTATTTTCATATGAATCCTGAGCTCTCGTTCAAAGAGATCAACAGCTCAGCAATCATGGCGAACGAACTTGAAAGCCTCGGCTTCAACGTCTCTACGGGCCTCGGCGATACCTGGACCCGAGAGAAGTCCATGCGCGATTATGGCGTCGTCCGCGACGGCGTCGGCGGCTATGGCGTGGTTGGCGTATTTGAAAATGGCGATGGCCCGACTGTCTTGATACGTGCAGATATGGATGCTTTGCCCGTGGCCGAGCGCACCGGTGTACCGCATGCATCGCAAGTGGTGGGAGAGACCTGGACCGGCGTCACCAATGGCGTCATGCATGCGTGTGGTCACGATATCCATATGACCAGCTGGATTGGCACAGCACGACGTCTGATCGCATCGAAAGATGATTGGTCGGGCACATTGATCATGATTGCACAACCTGCCGAAGAGCTCGGCAATGGCGCCAAGGCGATGATCGCAGACGGGCTGTTCGAACGCTTCCCGCAACCGGACTATAATCTAGCACTGCACGTTTCGGCCAGCCTTCCGAGTGGCAAGGTCGCCTATGCGCCAGGTTATGCCATGGCCAATGTCGATAGTGTCGACATTACCGTCAAAGGCGTTGGCGGACATGGGGCTTATCCTCATACAACCAAAGACCCCGTCATCGTCGGCGCATCGATTGTGACCGCGGTGCAAACGCTTGTCTCGCGCAATGTGAATCCGCAAGAACCAGCCGTCATAACGGTGGGGTCGTTTCAAGCGGGCGCCAAGCACAACATCATTTCAGATGAGGCCAAATTGCTGCTCACGGTTCGCTCTTATGACGACGAGACACGTACGCTGCTCCTCGACGGCATTGAACGGATCGCAAAGGCGCAAGCAATGGCATTTGGCGCGCCTGAGCCTGAAATTTTCATAGAGCCGGACTATACGCCCTCCATTTACAATGATCCCGACCTCGCTGCGATCGCCGACGCTGCGATCAGCGCCGAACTTGGTGCCGACCAAGTTGGGCAAGTCCCACCCGTCATGGGGGGTGAAGACTTTAGTCAATACGGGCGCACCGACGCCAAAATTCCGAGCTTGCTATTCTGGGTCGGCGCGGTGAACCCGGAAAAATGGGATGCCGCGCAAGACAGCGCGCTCGCTTTACCCTCTCTACACTCGCCTTTCTTTGCACCGGACTATGAGCCGACGATCGAGACGGGTGTGACAAGCATGACGGCCGCAGCCCTGGCTTTGTTCGAAACAGGCTGATCTTGTCAGTCGACGCGGACGCGGTGAGCCTGCGCGCCCGTGCGCTTAATCCTTTTGGTCGAGCCTATGGAGCGACCACTTTATCGCTCCCAGCAAGCGTTCGAATTGCCGATATCATTTGATTGCTCGGCGTTTGCTTCTGATCCGCTGGACAGTTTGCACAAATTATTTGTCAGCGTTTGCCCGCCCATCTTGTAATTCTGGGTGTACGTGGGGCTCCCATCTTTGAACCCTTCATAATAGACGCGGGGATTGTCTTTGCGGCAGCTCTCATTGTCACCCAGCGCAATATAGGCTTTCAGCCAGACTTCAGATCCGTCTGGAACATCGCCGAACTTTTCGATATCGAGGCAGAAGCCGCGCGACTGAATCAGATCAGCGGTGAACTTGTTGGACTTGTGGTCCCCGTCCGGCGTGATCCATTTCAGTTCGATCGTGCTGATCACGTAGTTGCCGTCATTTTGCAGGTGCAGATAACGCACGGGATGTTCGGCATCTGCAGAAGCCAAAGGCGTGGCGGTCGCAGCTGCGATCATCAAAGCTGCTGCTGCCTTCGTGAGAGAATGTCTCGGCGTTGGTTCTGAGGTCATAATGTGGCCTTTCACTGCTTGGGGCAATCATCGGAGTTTCCGGCTTCATTGGTGCTCCAATTGCCTTCATTCCCGCTTGAGAGTTTGCACATATTATTGGTCAGCGTGTGCCCGCCCATTTTGTAGAGCTGCGTTGACTCTGCGGCCTTGGCGGCGAGGCCTTGCGTATAGATGCGAGGATTGTCTTTCCGGCAACTTTCAGTGTCGCCAAGCGCGATATAGGCCTTCAGCCAGACCTCTGAGCCGTCCGGGACGTCGCCATATTTTTCGAGATCCAGACAAAACCCCTTATCCTTGGCAATGTCTTTGGTGAACTTGTTTGACTTTTTATCGCCGTCCGGCGTGATCCATTTCAGCTCAACATCGCTGATCACATAGTCGCCATTGTTCTGCAGATGCAGATATCGGACAGGATGATCGGTATCAGCAAACGCCACTGTCGAAGTCGCGGCAAGCGAAACCGACGCGACAAGCAGCGCCGGGCGCCAGGATCTGCCGGGATTGGCGTGCATAAAACTCATCACAACCTCACGCGGGGCACATCCCCGAACTTGATGTCGCACTGTCCACAAATCCCTGCGTCAATCTCCTGTCAGATCCGCCAGTCAGGGTCCCCCCGTCCTCTTCCCGCCGGATTATGAACCGAACACCGAATTCGCTGTGTCCAGAATGACCGCGACGGCTCTGGCGCTTTTTGATGCGGGATGATCGTCTGTGAAAGAACCGAGCCACTATCCTTTCAAACTTGGTCATTCTCCTAGGGAGACCCCTAGCCGTCCTTTGATCTGGCGCTAGGTTGAGTCGTGGAAGGTTTGAGGGAGCACTCCATGGATGTCAGCACGGCTGTAAAAAAGCGAATCTCTACGCGCGCCTTTCTACCCACGCCTCTGCCCCGAGACGAGGTTGAAGCTTGGCTGAAAGACGCTCAGCGCGCACCGTCCGGCGGAAACCTGCAGCCTTGGCGGGTGATCGCGCTGGCGGGTGAAGACAAACTCGAGGTCGAGAACCTGGCGGCCGAAAAACTGCTATCGAATCCGCGCGGCGAGCCGACGGATTATCCGATCTATCCAGCACACATCACGGATGTTCAAAATACCCGCCGTCGCGCCGTCGGCGAAGCGATGTATGGCAAGATTGGCATTCCGCGCGACGACCGCGCGGGTCGGATGGTCTGGTTTGCCCGTAATTATCGCTTCTTCGATGCGCCTTTAGCCTTGTTCATTGTCATGGATGAGCGTGTCGGCCACGGCCAATGGGGCCATACTGGCATGTTCATGCAAACCCTGTGTCTGCTCGCCGAAGAGCGGGGTTGGGGCACGTGTATGCAGGAATGCTGGGGCATTTTGAGACCGACATTGAAAACCCATTTGAAGCTGGGTGAGCATGAAATGATCTGGTGCGGCATTGCGGTTGGTATTCCAGATCCGGAAAACCCGGTGAATGAGCTTTATACAGAACGCGCCAGCCTGGATGAGTTTGCCGAGTTTCGCGGGTTTTAAAATGCTCTGCGGCGCAGATCGCCGCGCTTCCTCCCCATTCATGCCACACTGCCCTTTCACGATCTCAGTATGGAAACGACTCGGCGCACGTGTTTGAATGGCCTCTTGGCTTTGCCTCTATTGCCCAGTGTAAGCGCTCGAAACAGCGCAAAATCCGCAACCTTGATCACCAAAGCCAGAACGCAGATCGGCGTCACCACGTCTTATGATGGGTCCTATGTCGCCCTGGATTATCCTGGCGGCGACGTGCCACGCGAAAGCGGCGTCTGTATCGATGTCATTATCCGCGCCTATCGCGATGCGTTTGGCTTCGATTTTCAGGAACATGTGCACGAAGACATGGCAGC
>JBCCDZ010000113.1:0-9245 GCA_039030525.1 Pseudomonadota bacterium
CGCTTGTTCACCAATCTTCGGCGCAACGGTCGAGACGGTCGGCGTCAGGAGGATGTCGAAATCCTCAAACATCGCATGATATTCGGCCTCAAACGCCTGGAGATAGGCAATCGCGTCCGGCATATCGCCTTGCCGCTGCACAAATTCCGCAGCCAGTCCGAGCGTCCAGGGTTCAAGGATATCAGGTCCAACTATTCTGCCGCTAAAGGCGCTGGCTTGCTGTGCAAACGCCGCTGCGCCAGCCGCCCAATAGAGCAGGAAGGCATCGGTAAATCGCGCACCATCGGTCGGCATGACATAGTCGACCACGTCATGGCCAAGCGCCCGGCAAAGCTCGGCGGTCCGGTCCAGACCGGCCTGGGTTTCGCTGTCGAGTTGGGCGTCTGTGGTCGGCGCCGGCGCATAAGCGATTTTCAATCGGCGCGTGCCGGCCTCGGTAATATTGCCAGTTCTTGGCAAATCCGTTTCCAGGTCCATTTCGCCAGCTGCGAACAAAGCCGCACTATCGCGCACGGTCAGTGTCACCGCGTGATTGACCGAGATGTCGACCGGGCCGGAATCGCGGCTGATCGGCAATGCGCCGCGGCTCGGCTTGAGCCCGAACAGACCGCAACACGCCGCCGGAATGCGAATAGAACCGCCGCCATCGCTGGCATGAGCAAATGGCACAACGCGGGCAGCGACGAGCGCAGCTGCTCCGCCTGACGATCCGCCAGGTATACGGCTGAGATCATATGGATTGCGTGTCGCGCCAGTGACCAGGGGTTCGGTCGATGAGATTAAGCCCATTTCCGGGCTTGTGGATTTGCCGAGACTGATCACGCCGGCCTTGCGCCAGGCTTTGGCAAACTCGCCATCATCGGGCGCGATATAGCCGCGGAACGCGCGTGAGCCGTAAAGCGTCTGCGCGCCTTTCCAGTCAAGCAGGTCTTTGATGAAAGTCGGGACACCGCCAAAGTCTCCCGCCGGGGGTGTGACCGCCGCTTCCAGGGCGGTGTCATAGGTCTCCGACGCGATGGCGTTGATCATCGGATTCGTCGTCCGCGCACGCGCGATTGCGGCTTCGGTCAAGGCCAGCGAGGTGGTCTCGCCACGCGCCAGCTGGGAGAGTTGGTCCAGACCATCTGGAATGGCGCTGGCCGTATAGTCGGCGCTCGCCGTTTCGACAGGCGGGGGCGGTGTTTCAACGGTCACGGCGGGTGTTTCCTCTTCAGTCCCGGCACAGGCCCCAAGCGTGCCAAGCGCTGCGATGGCGGTGCTGGTTTGGAGCAATTTACGGCGATTCATCATGGTCATTGTGGCCTCCCTAATCGTCTTTTCAGCGATCCTCGCGCGGGCTTGCCCGTAAGGCAAGGGGATCGTAGGGGTAGCTCTCAAATGACGGGCGTAGGGTGAGATGCTTTCAGTTTTGGATTTGTTTCGGGTCGGTCTCGGCCCGTCTTCGTCTCACACGGTTGGCCCGATGCGGATTGCGAAACGCTTTCTGCGACAGGCCAGAAAGATGGGCTATCTCGCGACGGCGCAACGGATTGAAGTTGAGTTGCAAGGCTCGCTCGCGTTGACGGGCATTGGCCACGGCACAGACAAAGCCGTCATTCTGGGGCTATTGGGGTTTGATCCGGAAACAGCAGAGCCCGACGCTGCCGAAGCCGCGTTTCACGAGACTGTGCGGTCCAAGTCGCTGGCTTTGAATGATGGGCCGACGGTCGCGTTCAATCCGCTCAAGGATTTGCTGTATCGCGGCGACATCGTCCCCGACTTGCATCCGAACGGCATGGCGTTGCGCCTGTTTGTCGATCCTGGTTCGACCCAAGCGGATTTTATGCGCGTCTACTATTCGACAGGCGGCGGCTTTGTCGCGTCGGCTCGCCGACTATCGCAACCGGCCAAGGATGATGTCATTGATGATCGCGCCCGGTCACGATTTGCGTTCGGCTCGGCCGCCGAGCTGCATCAATTGTGCGAAGACAATGCGATCCCGATTGATGCGCTCATTCTGGCCAATGAGGATGAGCGTCGACCGCGCGCGCAAACCCTGGCGCAAATCGATTTGATCACAGATACAATGCTGGCCTGTATCGAACGCGGACTGCACACAGGTGGCACCTTGCCTGGTGGGTTGGAGGTCGTACGGCGCGCGCCGGATTTGTATCGCAAGCTAAAAGCTGGCGCGGGCGTAAATGAACGCGAGGCGCTGTTCGATTGGCTGAACGTCTATGCCATGGCGGTGAATGAAGAAAATGCTGCTGGCGGCCGTGTCGTCACGGCCCCGACGAATGGCGCGGCGGGCATTCTTCCAGCGGTTCTGCGGCACTATTGCTGCGACGATGACGGGCGACCGATGCGTAGCAAGGCACAGAGGTTTCTCCTGGTCGCAGGTGGCATCGGCTTGCTTTACAAGCAGCGCGCCTCGATTTCTGGCGCCGAGATGGGGTGCCAAGGCGAAGTCGGGGTGGCGTGTTCGATGGCGGCGGGTGGTCTCGCGGCGGTTTGGGGCGCGACGCCGATCCAGTGCCTGTCTGCGGCAGAGATCGGGATGGAGCATAATCTCGGGCTGACCTGCGACCCGGTTGGCGGTCTGGTGCAAATCCCTTGCATCGAGCGCAATGCGATCGGAACCGTGAAGGCGGTTAATGCCGCGCGGTTGGCGCTGCATCAAAGCGGGCAGGGCAAAGTCAGCCTGGACCAGGTCATCGAAACGATGCGCCAAACCGGGCTCGATATGTCCTCCAAATATAAGGAAACCAGTCAGGGCGGTTTGGCGGTGAACGTCGTCGAATGCTAAAGATAACAAATATGTAAAGTTGCGTTCGCGCAGCTTTCGCCGCACCTGACGGCAAAGCATGGACAATACAGGAGACGGTCATGCGAACTTTCAAACTCATTAGCGCCGCATTGGCATTGGCAGCATTGCCCGCCCTATCGGCCTGTTCGACGACGGCGAATTCGCCAGCGTCGCAAGCGGATCTGACCGCATCGAGCACACAAGCCCTCAATCAATTGGTGCGCGAAAACCCGGCCGCTGCGGCCATTTCAAGACAGTCGCGCGCGGTTCTGGTTTTCCCGTCTATTGTGAAGGCAGGCCTGGTATTTGGCGGCGCATATGGTGAAGGCGAGCTGCGCAAAGGCGGACAAACCACCGGTTACTATAATTCCTTTACCGGGTCCTGGGGCTTGCAGGCCGGGGCGCAGTCTTATGGCTATGCGGTGTTCCTGATGAATGACAATGCGATCCAGTATCTCGAAGAATCGGATGGCTGGGAAATCGGCGTAGGTCCGACCGTGGTTGTCGTGAATGCAGGCGTGGCGGAGAACTTGTCCTCATCAACGCTGCAGGACGATGCTTATGCCTTTATCTTTGATCAGCGCGGCCTGATGGCTGGCGTCAGCATTGAAGGCACCAAAGTCACCAAAGTGGCTGGGCGCTAGGCGCCTTTCCTATGGGCATGCCGCATGGTGACGGATTGGTCGCCGCGCCGCGACGTGCCAGATTACGCTGATGGACGGATTTGAAGGCAAGACTGCGGGACGTGCGCCGCTGACCTATCCTTTTGGCGATGAAACGCCAGAGGTTGGGGAAACCATGGAAGTCGCACCTGGCGTCCACTGGGTGCGCATGCCGCTGCCATTTTCGCTGCAATGGATCAATCTCTGGCTGATCGACGATGGCGACAAAGGCTGGACCATTGTCGATACTGGCATGCCCATGGATGATACTAAAACGGCCTGGCGCAAGATTTTCGAGGACAAGCTAGACGGACGGCCGGTCTGGCGGGTCATCGTCACGCATATGCACCCGGATCATATCGGCAATGCCGGATGGCTCAGCCGAAAGTTCCCGGACTCGCAATTCTGGATCAGCCGCCTGGAATATGTCAGCTGTCGCATGCTGGTTGCTGATACCGGCCGCGAAGCACCGGAAGCCGGAACTGTGTTCTATCAACAGGCGGGTTGGAACGAAGATCAGATTGCGACCTATAAATCCCGTTTTGGCGGCTATGGTCGCGGCGTTTCCCGGTTGCCCGACGCGTATTATCGTCTCGAGGATGGCGACGGCTTCGAAATGGCAGGGAAAACCTGGCGCGTGATTACGGGCAATGGCCATTCGCCGGAGCATAGCTGTCTGTTCTGCCCCGATTTGAATGTCGTGATTTCAGGCGATCAATTGCTGCCGAAAATTTCATCCAATGTGTCCGTTTTTCCAACCGAACCCGAAGCAAATCCGCTGCGGGACTGGCTCGACAGTTGCGAAAAACTGAAAGCTGAATTGCCAGAAGACGTGCTCGTCCTGCCCGCACATAATGAGCCATTTACCGGCGCCCACACGCGCCTGGATCATCTGATCAAAGGCCACGGCATTGCCTTGAAACGCCTGTCTCAGCGCTTGGGTCAGGAATCCCGACGCGTTGTTGATGTGTTTCCTGCCATTTTCGGCCGCAAGATTGGCGATGATGTGCTCTCAATGGCGACAGGCGAAGCGATTGCACACCTCAACTATTTGATCGCGGAGGGGGATGCGTCCCGTTCCGTCGATTCGAGCGGAGTGGCCTGGTACAGCGCGTAAATCTGCCATGTTCTCGACAAGAAGCTTGCGATAAGTCTAAACCGCTGCAAAAGCGCGGTGAAAGGAGATCGTAATGCAGGAATCTGGCAAGACAGGCGGCTGGTTCACCATTGGTATCAGCTTGATCGTCCTTGGCGCCGCCATTTATGGAGTCTTGATGCTGTTCGGGATCGGTTTCGCGATCAATCAGGCCAGTGATGAGGCAGGCGCGCCTTTGTGGGGTGTGCTACTGATTCCGGGCCTTGTCGGATTGGGGTTTCTCGTGCTTTTGGCAAAAGTCATTGTGGATCGATTGAATAATGCCGAAGACGACCATTATTCCAAGAATGTCGATCAGTAAGAAAGGCTCAGCATGATTGTGACCATGGGCGAAACAGTGCCAGGCCGCGATGTTTCCGAGATTATCGGCACGGTCAAAGGCAATACGGTCCGGACGCGATTTTTCGGCCGTGATATCATGGCGGCGCTGCGCAACCTGGTCGGCGGCGAAGTGCCGGAATATACCAAACTCATGGCGGAAGCGCGCGAGCAGGCGATTGATCGCATGATCGCAGACGGTCAAAATAAAGGTGCCGACGCGATCATCAGTATGCGCGTCACCACCAGCATGATCATGGGCGGCTCGGCAGAGTTACTGGCATATGGAACGGCGGTTCGTCTGACATGAAAGATGATGTGAAAACGCCAGAGGAAGCGGACAACACGCCGCTGACCATGCAACAGAAAGTCATCAAAGAATTGCGTGAGTGGGGGATCACCCTCTCAATCTTTGTGCCTATCTTCCTTATCTTTTCAGCATTGCTGTATGAATTGCGGGTGATTCCGTCTGAAAGCATGGTGCCGAATCTGCAGGTTGGCGACCGGGTCACCGTAAACAAATTTTCTTATGGCTATTCGCGCAACTCTCTGCCGTTCAGCCTGGGGCGCTATATCCCGCTGCCAGACGGCCGGATCTTTGCTAGCATGCCGAAACGCGGCGATGTTGCCGTGTTTGAACACACGCATACGCCGCGCGTCATGATCAAACGTATTATCGGGCTGCCAGGGGATACAGTCGTGGTGCGCGACGGTCAGCCCGTGTCGATCAATGGCACGCCGATAGAACGCACATTTGATCGCCGCATACGGTATCGCCAGCATGATAATGGCAAATATATCACCGCGGCTGAGTTTACTGAATCCTATGGTGATGCGTCCTGGGTCAGCCACGATATCGATGGCGAAACCGGCACCAATATTTCGATGGTGTTTGAGGTTCCTGACGGCCATTTTCTATTCATGGGTGACAATCGCGATAATTCCATGGATGGCCGAAATCCAACCGGACACTGTCCGCCGAATGAGCAGAATGTCATCGACCGCGCTGGCTGTGCCCCGCGATCTGGCTGGGCTCCGGATCAAGCGTCGGTTGGCTATGTGCCGTATCAGAATTTGATTGGCCGCGCCGATACGGTGCTGTTCTCATTCTATCGCTGCGGCCAGGCTGACGCTGAGCCTTGTATGAAAAAGCGTGTGTGGCGCGGGCTTTAGGCGAAATTCACACGATCTGATTCACCAGAAATCGACTGTCATCCGGTACATGTTTTGCATGACAAAACGCGTATCAGGCTAGTCGGACTTTCGAATCGTGAAATTTGTATTGTATCGCCCTCAGGAGCTTTCTGCCGAACAGTGGCAGATCTATGCGAGCCTGCGCGATGCGCGATCCGTTTACGATGATCCGTTTTTTGATCCTGATTTTGCGCGTCTGGTGGGCGAGGTCCGGGAGGATACGCGGATCGGGTTTGCGAGCGACAAAAGCGGTGTGTTTGCTGTCTGGGCGCTGCATATTCGTCCGGGTAACTGGGCTCGGCCAATTGGCGCGCCTTTCTCGGATTGGAATGGCCCGGTTGTGGCCGAAAACACGGCGCTATCTGCCCAGGAAATTCTGTCTGGGTTTGATCTTTCGGGCATGACGACCCAAGGTTTTCAGCCGCTCAATGGCGATCCGACCCAAGGATTGGATTGCGATTCCGCCTATATGGCTGACCTCTCAGATGGCTGGGACTCTTTTCGCTCTGAGCAAGAGCAGCGATGGCCGAAACACTTTAAGAAAATGCGGCGCGTCTTTCGCAATGTGGAGCGCGACTTTTCGGGCGTGCAGTTCGAGTTTGACGATCAACGGGAGCAATCGTTCCAAAGCGTCATGGCGCTCAAGCGCGAGCAATATGCCCGGACCGGATATTTTGATGTGCTGAATGCTGACTGGACGCGCGATCTGTTCGATCGATTGAGGCATTTTGAGGGGCCGAGATTGCGGGCACGATTGAGCAGCCTATCCTTTGATGATCAATTCTCTTCCGGCGAGTTTAACCTGCAATCAGACTCCGTGTTACACGGTTGGATTACCGCATTCGATCAGCGCTTTTCGAAATATTCCCCGGGCAATATGTTGATGCAGGAAGTGATGGCGCAAATGGCGGATGCGGGTCTATCCATCTATGATGCAGGACCCGGACTGGACCATTATAAGCGGCATTACTCAAACGCTCAGCTTCCGATCGAGCACGGGGTTCTCACGGGCAATGCGACCGCGCTTAACGCCGCCCGTGTTGCTGGCCAAGTCTGGCGCCTCGGCGAGCAAATCATGCCGCAAAAAGCCAGCGCCCTCATGGCACGCGCACGGCGACGCATGGATCAGATCGCGGCTGTCGATACCTCGCTGTCCGGGCGCGCCAGTGGCTTGATCAGCGCCTTGCAAAACCGTCCAGTTTAATCAGGAAGAGGCTTGAAGCCGACCGGCAAGCTGGCTAGTCCGCAAGTCAGCAGGTTATGCAACGGGGGTTGTCATTTCAGATCGGGCTGAAAAATCAATGACGGGCCGTGGCCCGATTATCATTTCACGACATGGTCGGCCGGCTCTGGATCGCACTGTAGGGCCGAAACTGTCCTGGCGGGAATATGTCGATTGGTGGGAACAGTATGAATCGGGCTGTCTGGCTGAAGATCAGACCGTGCCGGAGAAGCTCATCGCCGCGGTCAAAGAGGTCGATCTGATCTTAAGTTCCGAGCGACCGCGCGCCAAGCAGACCGCGGAATTGGCCACGCAGGGGCGATCACCCGACCCTGATCGATTGTTCAATGAAGCGCCGCTGCCGCCGCCGCGGTTCAAAACACGCAAATTTCTACCCAAGACCTGGAATGTTCTGGCGCGCACCGTCTGGTTGCGTGGACATGCATTAGAAGGCGAAAACGTTGGCGAGGCTCGTGAGCGCGCGGTACAGGCTGCGCATCGATTGCATGACGCCGCAGAGGGAAAGTCGGTCTATCTGGCGGCGCATGGCTGGTTCAACCGGATGTTGCGGCGACCCTTGCGCAAGCTCGGCTGGGTTTGTGTCTATGATGGCGGCGACAAGTATTGGAGCTACCGGATCTACGAATATCGTGGAAATTCCTGAAATCGCCATTGAGGCGAGTGAATTCCGGCTCTAGGGTGCCGCCTAATCTAATGAGCTGAGATCACAGAATGGCGACCAAGGCGAAACCCGTCAAAGACATGAGCTTCGAAGAAGCGCTGGCTGAACTTGAGACAATTGTCCGTCAATTGGAGCAAGGCGATGTCGAACTGGAAAAGTCCATCGCCATCTATGAACGCGGGGCTGAACTGAAAAAGCACTGCGAATCGCGACTGAAATCCGCTGAGCTTAAAGTCGAGCAAATCGTCCAGGGCGCTGATGGTGAACCGAAAACCGAGCCTGCGAGCTTTGACTGATGGCCGCCGATGGCGATCCTGACTTTGGCCGGCGTCTGACCGAAATCGCAGATCGTGTCACCGTTGCGCTTGATCAACTCATCCCACCAGCGCAAGGGCCAGAAGCCGATCTGATGCGGGCCATGCGCCATTCTGCTTTGGCCAATGGCAAGCGCATGCGCCCTTTCTATGTGATCGAAACCGGCGCGATGTTCGAAGCCCCTGAAAAAAGCCTTTTACGCACCGCCGCGGCGCTGGAATGCGTGCACTGTTATTCGCTGATCCATGATGATTTGCCATGCATGGACGATGACGATTTCCGGCGTGGTCAACCGACCGTTCACAAGGCTTTCAATGAAGCGACCGCAGTTCTGGCGGGAGACGCGCTTTTAACACTGGCATTTAAGATCCTGGCCAATAAAGACACCCACCAGGATACGCATGTTCGCTTGAAATTGCTGGAAAGACTGGCGGATAATTCTGGCGCCCTTGGCATGGTTGGCGGTCAGATGATTGATATGCTTGAAGATGACAGCCCACGCGATCTCAATACAATTACCCGCATGCAGCGTCTCAAGACAGGCGCGCTGATTTCCTATTCGGTCGAGGCAGGGGCGATCATTGGCGGCGCGAATGACATGGAGCGCCAGGCCTTGCACGGTTTCGCGCATGATCTTGGCCTGGCGTATCAAATATCGGACGATTTGCTGGACGCCACGGGCGATGAGGTGGATGTCGGAAAGCCGTTGCGGACTGATGAAACGGCTGGGAAAGCCAATTTTGTCACGCTATTAGGCGTCGATCAGGCACGTGAACGGGTGCGGCTCCTCGCCGCGCAAGCGAAAGAACATCTCGCAATTTTCCGCAATCGCGCCAATATCTTGCTGCAATCGGTTGATTTTGTTTTGGACAGAAAACACTAAAGTCACCGAATTGGGGTTTAAGGCTCTC
>JBCCDZ010000114.1:0-9165 GCA_039030525.1 Pseudomonadota bacterium
AAAGCCTGTGGTAACGAATTATTTGACTCCAATACCAAATACGATTCAGGATCAGGCTGGCCAAGTTTTTACGATGTAATTGATAAAGAAAAAGTCAACCTAATCGTGGATAAATCGCACATTCTGCTGCGAGGTCAGGCGGAATTCCTGGCTGACCTGCTGGATTCCGGTCGTGCCGCTGTTCAGGTCGAAGGTTAAAAAGCCAAGCTCCGGGTCTTCCAAGTCCAGATTGTCGACATCGAGATTATTGTCGAAATCATAGTCGCGATAGGCTGTGATCGAGGTGAAGGTGAAGCCATTGGCGAATTCGTATTCCGCATTCGCTGACAGCCCGCCTTGCTGGGAATTGTTGAACACAGGCGCATTCACCCGCGTGCTGGCATTCTCTTCGCCGGCCACGACAGGGTCGAGCCGCGCATCGAGCCCAACCGCCGCGCCCACCGCGCCGGATGTATCGCGTACCGCATAGATGCAGCAATCCTGCTCGCTCTCGCGATAGTCCGCAATCAGGGTGAGGTTGAAGGCATCATTGGGCGCGATGCGCAGTTTGCCGCGCAGGCCCCAGTTTTCGTAGCCGTTCAACGTGCGGCCATCGACATTGTCGATATAGCCGTCAAACTCCTTGTAAAAGCCGGTCAGCCGGCCGCTGACTGTATCACTGAACGGGCCGGACACAGTGGCACCGATGCCATACTCATCATCATCGGTTGCGGAGATATCAAACTTGCCCTCGAACGTATCTGACGGCGCGGCGGTGGTGACAGAGATCACCCCGGCCGACGCGTTCTTTCCGAACAGCGTGGATTGCGGCCCGCGCAAAACTTCGACGCGCTCGACATCCACCAGATCCTGGAAACCGATCGCCTGGCGAGCCATAACCACATCATCAATGACAATCGAGACGCTGGGCTCAACACCCTGAGAGAAAACCGAGGTGCCGATACCGCGGATATTCACTGAATTATTTTGATCGTTGGACGATTGGGTAAATGTCACGCTCGGTGCGATTGCCGCAAGACTATCAACTGCGTCCACACCGGTATTTTCAAGCAGTTCGCCCGACAGTGCGGTCACGGCGACAGGAACGTCCTGAAGGCTTTCTTCGCGTTTCGTGGCGGTTACGGTGATTGTACCGAGGCGGCGATCCGTTTCAGCTGTTTCTGCGGTTCCCGCATCCTGCGCTGTGGCGACTGTGACGCTGCCGGTCAGCACGAAAGCGGACAACGCCGCACCCCGCATGAGGTGATGTGTGGTCATGATTATCCTCCCATAGGAGACAGCGAGTCGCCGCCCCCTTCGTTATACGCTCGGATATTGGATGGACTGCAAAAAATGTCAATCCCATTATCCGGCTGTATAGGGAAAAATAATCACTGCTGTTGCACGCATACCTATTCTGGCGGTGTCGATTTGTGGTCGAGCAGGAATGTAATCAACGCATCGGCATACGCGTCGATCTCTGCCGGGTCGGAAACATTCTTGCCCTCGGCCAGTGCAACTTCAGCCGACAACATGAAGGGCGACTGCGCGGCTGCTGATATGATGTAAATGATCGCATGCGGCGGAATATCGGGATAAACGCGTTGCCGCACACGCGAATTGCCAATGCGCCGCGCCAGATCATGCAGCGGGCTGATATGGCGCTCGACAGCCCAGCGCAGGCGTTTGGAATCACGGATTGATTCCTGCACCATGATCCGCGCATGTTCAGGATGGCGGGCGCAGTAATGGACATAGCGACGAATCCAGTCGCGGGCCTGCGCGTCAGGACTGAGATCGTCATAGCCGGGCGGCGCTTTCAATTCTTCGTCCTGTCGCTCAAACAGGAAGTCGACAGCCGCTTTCCAGAGCTGATCCTTGCCGTCGAAATGATACTTTATGAGACCGTGGATAACGCCTGCGCGGCTGGCGATATCGCGCACGCTCGCGCCCTCGAAGCCCTTTTCAGCGAACAGTTCCAGCGCCGCCTGCAGGATCTTCTGGCGCGTCTCGCGCTTCTGGCGCTCGCGTATGCCAATATCTTCCACCTCAACCTGCGCCATGTCGCAACTGCCTCATTGTCCACTTCGGATAGCGAATAACGCGCTATCTGTTTTCGTCAATCGCCGCGCCTGCGCGATGAAGTCATTGACGATCGATGCTCATTTGATAGTACAAGTGTATAACAAAAACCAAATGGGAGGTTAGGCATGCAAAGGGTTGCTAACAGCGTGGTGATGGTTGCGTGCTCCCTAATGCTCCTGGGTCTTCCGGGCTGTCACACATTTCCGGCGGCTCAATCCACCGGCCCGGATCTGTATGCAACAAAAACCGATACGCGTCCCAACATTATCGTCATTCTGGTCGATGATCAGAGATTTGACGCTTTTGGCGCGATGACGGATGGGCTTGTTACGCCCAATCTGGACCGGTTGATCGCAGAAGGCGTGCATTTCGAGAACGCCTTTGTCACAACGTCGCTTTGCTCACCCAGCCGGGCATCAATCATGTCCGGCCAGAGTATGCGCACGCATGGCATTGTGGATAATAACAGTCCGACGCCGGATGACTTCGAGCCATTCTCGGTATTGCTGGACGAAGCCGGGTATGACACCGCCTTCATCGGCAAATGGCATATGGGCAACGCTGATGCCTCGCCAAAGCCGGGCTTTGATCATTGGGTGAGCTTTGAGGGTCAGGGCAATTACGGACCGGTTGATGCGTTTGGCCGTCCCAGCCTTTTTAATGTGAATGGCGAGTCTGTCCCACAGACCGGCTACATCACCGATGAATTGACACAATTTGCAACCGATTGGTTGGAATTGCGGTCGGGAGACCCGTACCTTCTCTTCCTATCGCACAAGGCGGTGCATCTGCCCTTTACGCCTGCAGAGCGCCATTCCGACCAGTATGAGAGCCTCGTCATTACACCTCCGATCACCGAGGCACCGGAGGCGCGTCAAGGACCGCGTCCGATGTGGCTGGCGACGCAGAACAATAGCTGGCATGGCTCCGGATTCGCCTTCTACAGTGAGCGCGATTTGCGCGATATCCAGCGGACTTATTATGCTGCGCTGTCCGGCGTTGATGACAGCGTCGGCACGCTGCTTTCGACACTGAGCGCACACTCCAATGACCGCGACACCGTGATCATTTACACTAGCGATAACGGATTTATGTTCGGTGAGCAGGGGCTTGTGGACAAGCGCGCCGCCTATGATGCATCGATCCGCGTGCCGATGATTATACACGCTCCGGAGCGTCTTGAGGCTGGCACCGTTAATCCCGTGATGGCGCGCAATATTGATATCGCGCCAACCATTCTTGCGCTCGCCGGACTGGCCATACCAGACCATTATGAAGGTAGAGACGTATTGAGCGTTGATGCCGAAGCCGACAATGAGCCACTGATCTACGAGTATTACTGGGAATTCAATTATCCACAAACGCCATCAACCTTTGCGATCCGGACACAGCGCTACAAGTATATCCAGTATCACGGTGTCTGGGATACCGAAGAACTATTTGATCTTGAGGCTGATCCGGAAGAGCAGGTCAATCTTGTAGCTGACCCGGCTCATCAGGACGCACTGATTGCCTTGCGGGCACAATTGTTCGCGGCGATCTCGACCGGAGATGACCGTCCCGAAATTCCATTTACAGAGCGATTCAATCAGGGTGCCGTTTTCTGGTCAGACTCGGTGTCGTCCTCGGTGTCGTTTCCGCCTCATTGGGAGCGCGGCGCTGACGCGTTCGATAAATATGAACATATTTTGCCCGACGGGCCCGGCAAAACCCAACAGTTGGAGGCGATCACGCCTGCAATTCGCCGGATCATTGATGGCGAGACCGGCGGGGACGGGAAATGATTCCGACCTTGCGCATCCCATGCAGTTGCATTGCAGCACTGGCTCTCACATCATGCGCAAGTCTTCAGACTTCGGGATCAATGAGCACTGCAACAGCCTATAAAAGCCAGCCGAATATCATCCTCGTCCTGACGGATGATCTTGGCTATGGCGACCTTGGCGTGACGGGCGCGCAGACGATTTCCACCCCGCACCTCGACCAGATGGCCGGCGAGGGGGTTCTACTCACCAGTTTCTATGCCGCCGCCAATGTCTGCACGCCTTCGCGCGCTGGTTTGCTGACCGGACGCTACCCGGTGCGGATGGGGCTGGCCAGAGATGTTGTCCGTCCGCAAAGCACGCACGGCCTTCCGCAGTCTGAAACAACGATTGCCGAACTGCTTCAGGCTGAGGGCTACCAGACCGCCATGATTGGGAAGTGGCACCTTGGCCACCTGCCACAATACTGGCCAACCGAACATGGCTTCGAGACGTTTTACGGGGTGCGCTATTCCAATGATATGCAGCCCTTCGGCCTCTACGACCAGTCCGATCTGATCGAGGAACCGGTCGACCAGACCACGCTCACGCGCCGCTACACCGAGCGCGCCGTGGACATCATCGCAGCGAGCGACAACCAGCCCTTCTTCCTCTATCTGGCGCACACCTTCCCGCATATCCCGCTCTTTGCGGAAGACCCGTTTCTCGGCGGATCGGAGGCCGGGCTTTATGGCGATACGGTCGAGACAATTGACTGGAGCATGGGACAGATCTTCCGGGCATTGGAAGCTGCCGGGAAGGATCGCGATACGCTGGTGATCTTCACATCCGACAATGGCCCTTGGTTTGAAGGCTCGTCGGGCGACAGCCGCAATCGCAAGGGCAGCACCTGGGAAGGGGCTTATCGCGTGCCCTTCATCGCAAGGTGGCCCGATGTCCTTCCGGCCGGCGATGTCAGCGATGCGCCAGTCTCTGGCCTCGATATCCTTCCGACGCTGGCGGCGATCGCAGGTGCCGGGCCTGATGCGGGCAGCACACTGGACGGGCGCGATATCTGGCCCGTCCTCGAAACCGGCGCCGCTTCGCCACATGATACGCTGTTCTTTTTCGATCAGGACCAGATTGCAGCCGTGCGTTCGGGCGACCATCGCCTGGTCCTGCGCAGCTATTACCGCACCATCGATATTCCGCATCGGCTGTTCGACTATCCGCTCCTGTTCAATCTCAAGACAGACCCGGCCGAATCCTACAGTCTGACTGAGCGTGAGCCGGAACTGGTCAAGCATCTTCTGGACCTTGTTGACGCGGAATACGAGGCGCTGGGAATTGAGCAGAACAACACACTGGTCATTCCACAGCCAGTTGAGGAGTAGGGCTATGGAAAAAGGTCTTTTGCCGTGGCTGGTTGCGCTGGCCGTATCTGTTCTGGCCAGTTGTGCCGTGACGCCAACCGGCCCGGTCGCCGGGATGGCGGACAGCCCGGACCTGCCAAACCAGCCAAACATTGTCCTGGTCTTGTTCGAGGATATGAGTCCGCGTGTCGGTGCATTTCGTGATCCTTTGGCCCACACGCCGAATTTCGACCGGATCGCGGCTGAGGGGGTGCGCCATACGCGCGCTTTCACTACTTCCGGCGTTTGCGCGCCGAGCCGGGCCGCATTGATCACCAGTCGCTATCAGCAGACGATCGGCGCGCAGCATATGCGCACCACCAGCGCAGCTGGCCTTCCACCGGGGGGGCCGCAGAACTATCTCGCTGTGCCCGATGAACAGGTGAAGGCTTTCCCGGAGTTGTTGAGGGCGGCGGGCTACCACACCTCCAACGCCAACAAGACCGACTACCAGTTCGGCGAGCCGTTCACGATCTGGGATATTTCGAAACCGGATGCAGACTGGACCGGCCGTATGCCGGATCAGCCCTTCTTCCACATGCACACGCTGCTCACGAGCCATGAAAGCGCCATCTGGCCCACGGACATGACGCCCGGCAATCCGCTTGAGGCCTTCATCATTGCGCGCAATGCGGAGATCTTCGCCGACCGCGAAGCGCGCACCGACCCGGCTGACGTGACCGTACCGCCCTACCTGCCCGATACGCCGGAGATCCGACGCGATATTGCGACGCACTATGACAATATTGCCTTCACGGATGCCAATCTTGGCGCGCTCTATGACCGCTTGGAAGCGGATGGCACGCTGGACAATACGATCCTGATCATTTCCACCGACCACGGTGATGGCCTGCCGCGCATGAAGCGGTCACTCTATGACAGCGGTCTGCACGTGCCATTGGTGATCCGTTACCCCGATGGCTGGGGTGCGGGCACGGAAAACGATGAGCTCATCAGCTTCGTCGATCTTGGCCCGACAATCCTATCTTGGGCGGGCGTTGAAGCGCCTGATTGGATGCACGGCCGAGACTTCGCCGGCGAAGACCGGAACGTGCCGCGCGACTATATCTTCGCGGCGCAGGATCGCATGGACGGCGAGATGAGTTGGCGCCGCGCAGTGCGTGACGACCGCTACAAATACATCCGCAACCTGATGCCAGGTGACCCGTATTTCGAGCCACTGCCATTTCGCGATTCCCAGCCCGCCATGAAGGCGCTCTGGGCGGGCCTTGAGGCTGGCACTTTGCCTGAGCCTGCGCGCATCCTGTTTGAGCCGCTGCCACATCACCAGCTCTATGATACGCAAGCCGACCCCTATGAAGTGTCCAACCTCGCCGAAGATCCCGCGCACAGGGATGTGCTTGCGCGCATGGAAGCAGCGCTTGATGCTTGGTTGCAGCAGCATGGCGATATGAGCTCCATACCTGAAGCTGAGATGATTTCAGACATGTGGCCCGGCGGCGAACAGCCGGAAACGTCGCCGCCAAACATCACCATTGAGGCGCGAGACGGCGACTTTCGCATCACGCTTAAAACGATAACACCGGGAGCCTCGATCGGCTACCGGCTTGGAGATGGTGCCTGGCACCTCTACAGTGCGCCGCTGACGCTGCCCGGCGGAGCAGTATTGACCGCAAAAGCGGTCCGCTACGGATACGCTGAAAGCCTGGAGGTTCGACGTGTACTCCACTAACACTGCCAAGGCGGTTGGCGCGCTTTGCTCCGCGGTCTGTCTGGCGGCCTGCGGTGCCGCCGCCGCCAGCCCGCCGTCCGCCGCCTGCACGTCTGATACTGGCACCGCAGCGCTGGTCGGCGGTGTTTTCCAGATGGGAGAAGCAAACGCTTACCCAGAAGAGAGCCCAGTGCGCGAGGTCCGGGTCGACGCATTCGCCATCGACCGAACCGAGGTGTCCAATGCCCGCTTTGCCGAATTCGTCGAGGCGACCGGCTATGTGACCCAGGCCGAGAGAGCCCCCGACCCCGCCCTGCATCCGGACGTCCCGCCCGAAGACCTTAAGCCTGGATCAGCCGTTTTCATCTCTCCGCTGGTTTCAGGCTCGCCCCAATGGTGGCAGTTCGTGGAGGACGCGAATTGGAGGCAGCCCGAGGGCCCAGGCAGTTCGATTGAGACGCGGATGGATCACCCCGTTGCCCATGTTTCCTATCAGGATGCCTTGGCCTTCGCTGATTGGGCCGGCGGCGACCTGCCCACCGAAGCAGAGTGGGAATACGCAGCGCGTGGCGGCCTTTTAGGTGAACGGTTCGAGTGGGGCGCTGAACCGATTGGCGAAGGCGCGGCCAAAGCCAATACCTGGCAGGGCGGGTTCCCAATCGAAAATACTGGCAAAGACGGATACATCGGAACGGCACCGTCAGGCTGCTACGAGCCCAACGGCTATGGCCTCCACGACATGACAGGAAATGTCTGGGAGTGGACCCACGGACAATTCAATCCGCAGGACGGTAATTCCGGGGTCATCAGAGGCGGTTCGTATCTTTGCGCCGAGAATTTCTGCCGGCGCTACCGGCCAGCCGCACGCCACCCTCATGAACGGGATTTTTCAACCTCCCATGTCGGCTTTCGCCTCGTCTATCGCGACCGGCTGTCTCAGTAGAAGAGAGCCGAGCGTGGATTCGACGTGAGGTAGCACTCTAGAATCTGAATTCCGACCAACCTCAATTATTGATGCGTGAAGTACTGTATTGATCGGCGACAGCATCCTTTGACCCTGATCACTTCCAAAGCTGCGGTAATCCGCCCATTTTTCACGGGGTTTAGAACTGGACTTCACGCGGCTTGTTTCAGTTTCATGGCGGGGGTGATCCCGCCTAGGGCCATGTTCGGCCGTTCATTGTTGTAGGTCCATAGCCATCTTGTGGCGTGGTCTTGCGCCTCCTCGATTGAGTTGAAGATGTATTGTCCGAGCCATTCTGTGCGCACCGTCCGGTTGTAGCGCTCGACATAGGCGTTCTGCTGGGGCTTGCCGGGCTGGATATAGGAGATGCCGATCCCGCGCTTTTGCGCCCAGGTCTGAAGGGCTGCACTGACATATTCGGGGCCGTTGTCGACCCGAAGGTTCAGGGGCCTGCCGCGCCACTCGATGACCCGCTCCAGCGTACGGATCACCCGCTGGGCGGGCAGTGAGATGTCCACCTCGATGGCGAGGCCTTCGCGGTTGTAGTCGTCGAGGACATTGAGCGTGCGGAAGGAGCGACCGTCCGCAAGCTGATCAGACATGAAGTCCATGGACCAGGTCGCATTCGGCGCGTCGGGGACGGCTAGCGGCTCGGGCTTCTCCCGCACCAGCCGCTTCTTCGGCTTGATCCGCAGGTTGAGCTCCAGTTCGCGGTAGATGCGCCGCACACGCTTATGGTTCCAGCCGAACCCTTTGACATTGCGCAGGTAGAGGTAGCACAGACCGAAGCCCCAGGTCCGGTAGGTGCTCGTCAGCCGCACCAGCCAGTCCGCGATCTCGGCATTCTCATCCGACAGCTTTCGCTCATAGCGATAGCAGCTCTCGCTGATGTCAAACGTTCGGCACGCCAGAGCTACGCTTACATTCTTCTTGCGCACAGCCGCTTCGGCCATCTCGCGCCTTTGAGATGGCCTGGCTACTTTTTTCCCAGCGCATCCTTCAGCAACTCGTTCTGCATCGCCATTTCGGCATACATCTTCTTGAGCCGCCGGTTTTCCTCGGCCATCGCTTTCATTTCTGACATCAGCGAGGCGTCCATACCGCCGAACTTGCTGAGCCAGTTGTAGTACGTGGCGTTGCTGATGCCGTGCTCCCGGCAGAGGTCCGCCACAGGCACACCGCTCTCACCCTGCTTCAGGATCGCCAGGATTTGGCCGTCGCTAAATCTTGATCTCTTCATCGCTCTCTCCGCATCGATCAAACGCCGGAGAAGCCCAATTTTCAACCCAGTGGTTTTCGGGGACGATTACC
>JBCCDZ010000115.1:0-9138 GCA_039030525.1 Pseudomonadota bacterium
GCGAGCATAAGGAGACGTAAGATTTTCGGCAAAGAACGCCCTTAAATAGGTCGCTCGCGCATTAGCGAATGCGTTGCGCCAGGGTCAGTTCGTTGATCGGAGGTGGGCGAGAGCACGACCATCCATCACGAGTAACCCTGCACCAATTAGGCCCATGCCAAGCGCATGAAGGCTAGAAAAGGTCTCACCGAGAATCATGACGCCGAGCAAGATGGCTGAAACAGGCACCAAAAATGTAACGAGAGCTGCATTCGTTGCACCGGCTGAATCGATCAGGCGGAAGTAAAGAATGTAGGCCAGAACCGTGCTGAAAAGCGCAAGTCCGATGATCGATCCGACTGCGACAGCTGGGATATCGAGCAAGGCGTTGGGGCCATCGAGTACAATGGTTATCGGTAACAGGATTAGAGTAGCCATCGTGGCCTGACCCGTCGCAACGATGAGGGGCGACAGCCCCCAGCGCTTGAAACGCCGGGAGTATGCCGCTGCGAAAGCATAGGATAGGGCGGCGCACATTACAGCTACTTGGCCAAAGAACGAACCTGTTAATCCATTCAACACTTCCGGGCCAATCAGAACGACCGTACCCATCAACCCGAGCAGCACGCCACATAGTTTTTGGACCGTGATGCGTTCATCCACTAAAAGCGCGCCAGCAACAAGAACCGTAAAAAATGGCGTCGTGGCATTGAAAATCGATGCCAAACCTGAGCTAATCTGGGTTTGGCCCCAAACGATCAAGCAAAATGGTAGGGCGTTGTTCAACAGTCCGACAACGATCAGCCCACCCCAGTGTTCTAGCGTCTTCGGCAATGGCGTTCTCAGCGTGATCACAATTGCCCATAAACCAAGCGCTGCAAACCCAACGCGACTGGTCACAATTGTCAAAGGCGGGAGATGTTGAATCAACACTTCGACAAAGAAAAACGACCCGCCCCATAGAAGGGAAAGACCGACCAACATTCCAATGTCGGTTACACTCATTTTCTGATTGATTTTTGTTGTCATGCGGAGCGTGTGCACGAAGCCATTATGAAGCGCGACCCGATTCTTGCTATTCGATCCGTTTCGTTCCTAGCGGCAAGACAAGCACAAGCTCATCATTTTCTTTGCATGGCTAGTGATGCAGCTCAGTGGCTTAAACTCGCCCCACATCAGTCGCCGGCGATCGCTGATACGCGAGCATAAGAAGTCGTTACAATGCACGGTGAAAGTGATCTGCTAAATGACCGGCAGCTTGCCCGACGAGCTCTGCGTGGTCGTAGAAAGCAGTCTGGTTAGGGCCATCGATCCAGTTGAGAGATTTCTCAGCGTCGATGCTTTCATAGAATTTGCGCGCCCAGTTTGGAGACAGCGCATTTTCGCTGTGCAGCATTAATGTGGGCACGGCGATCTTCGACGCTGCAGATTGAACGTCGAACTGCAAGAAATACTCGCGCGACATCACGGCGAACGCGTTGGTATAATTAGGAACGCCGGCGCGCGGTGTTGCGTAGTAATCGTAAGTCGATTGTAACGTCATCGCCGCATCACCCGACAAGGCAGCAGCCGGTATCATCTCGGTTTTGCCAGTACGTTCAAAATGCTCGCGGGCGAGACGCCCTTGCTCGACCTTTGATGCAAACCCTTTGGGATCACTTGCCTGCATCGCCGGTACGTCGCGATAATATCCAACAACACCGCCTATGGCTTTTACCAGCGGATTGTCGATGGATGCCCAGACCGCATAGCCAACGCCAAGGCAAACGCCAGCGGCGCCGATCCGATCTGGATTTACGGCCTCGTGATCAGCAAGAGACACCAGGCCAGCTTTCAAATCTTCGATCTTATGCGGATAGTACTCATATTGGCGTGGTTCGCCGCCACTCTCTCCATAGTGACGATGATCTAAGCATAGCGCTGCGATCCCACGTTCTGATAAGGCTTTCGCGTAAACACCGGTGACCTGTTCTTTGACGCTGGTCATTGGACCGCCCACGATCACTGCCGGATGGCGGCCTTCAGAGTTCGGGACATATAGGTTTCCAGTCACAGCATCACCAGCGACTTCAAACTCAATTCGTATTGGCTTCACTGGGTAGGCTCCTTGTGCAATTTCGGGTCAGATTGTTCGCGGCGTTTCTGATCGCGCGGATATGGGATATGGTGGTTACTTTCGTCAACTAGGTACCCGGGAGTAACTATGACTGAACCTGACGCGTTTCTTCGTATTTGCCCATCACGCGATGTGATGGGGCGTATCGGCGAAAAATGGAGCACGCTTGTGATCGTCGCTTTATCTGAAGGTCGTTTGCGATTTGGAGAACTCAGAAAGCGCTTGGATGGCATTTCGCAGAAAATGTTATCTCAAACCCTGCGGAACCTTGAACGGGACGGGTTGGTGTCGCGCGAAGTGTTCGATGAGCGCCCGCTTCGCGTGGAGTACTCCCTAACACCGATCGGCGATTCCCTGGTTCCACTGGTCACAGCCCTAAAAGCATGGGCACAAGATAGGCTTCAGGTGATCGAAGCTGCCCGAAAGGCATTCGATGCTAGGCAGACTTGAAACACAGTCCGACATCCGACGTTGGGATCAAACCGCGATCTCGTTATGTCTTCTATTAGGAACTTGCTGCCGCGCGGCTAATGACCGATTTTGAGGTGAAAATCTCCGCACGCAAATTCTGCGCGTACAGGTTGGCTGTGATCAAGCTTCCGAGGGTTCTTTCCCAGGCAGCGCGGTTAACGTGGCGAGATATCCATGGCATCACCTACAATCCGCCCAATCTCTTCCGCCGCTTTTTGAGCTGCCGAATTCGTCAGGTGTGCATATCGTTGCGTGGTCGCAAAACTTTTATGACCCAAGAGAGCTCCTATCATAGGAAGTGAGAGACCTTTGGCAGCTCCAAAACTTGCGAAACTATGACGCAAGTCGTGCATGCGAACGCCTTCTAGGCCCGCTTCAATTCTTATTTGGCGCCATATTTTTCCAAGACCTTGATAGGCTGCGGGTCCTGTCGATGCTGGAAACACCCATTTTTCATGCTCCCGTGGCTGTAAGTCGAGCAAATCTAACGCGAGCTTTGAAATTGGCCGAATTGACATTCCTGTCTTGGTATCGCCGAGTCGCAGAAATCCCTGGTCGAAATCAATCTCAGACCATTTGAGTTCCGAAATTTCCGAACGCCGTGCCCCGGTCAATGAAAGAAGCCGGATAATTGTAACGGCTTGCTTAGCGTTTGCACGGCTTTCCCAGTTTTTGAGAACCTCTCCCAAGCGCCCCGCTTCGGCTTCGGTCAGGAAGCGTTCGTTACTTTTGCTCGGAGCAAGTCGTACACCTTTGCAAGGATTGCGATCTAGAATTTCGTGTTCGACGGCGTAAGCGAACACGCTCGATAAAATACCTATTGTCCTTTTGGCCGTTCCGGAACCGCCGCTGACGCGCCGAACACCACGTGGCTTCGTATTCTTTTGGGTTCTTGTCGCTCCTTTGGTGATCTGGTCCCGCACGTTAGCGATATCGGCTAATTTGATCTGGTTGATTGGCTTATCACCCAGCAATGGCAAAACGTGAATCTTCAAACGGTCCACATCTAATTTTACGTTTGCGGCTTTGCGTAGTGCGCCTGTACGACGGCTGATATGAGCCGCTTTTTCTTGCCAAGTTTCGAACAGCTCGGCGAAGGTCTGGGTGCCATCATCAACCACGTCCTCTTCGGTTTTGAATGGGTCCTGGCCTAATCGAGCTTCGGCTTTGTAGTCTCTCGCCAATCGTCTTGAGGCTTCGGGTGTTGCGTCTTCCAGTTTTCCGAGCGTTATGGTTCGCGTTTTTGCAGCTCGCCCTCTCCCAATTCTATACTTAAGAATGTAAGACTTTGATCCCGATGGCATCACCCGGACGCCGAAGCCAGAAACCTCGGAGTCCCAGGCGACATATTTGGTCGATTTTGACGGCAAGCTCTCGGCGCTGCGTTTCGTAAGTTTGAGTGAAACTTCGGTCATTCAAATCTCCAATTCGTCCAGTTCGTGTTACCACCATGTTACCACCACTCCCTCGACTCAGCGCAACGGTGATCAAGTTTCAGCAGCCGCAACAACCCTACAATATCTTGTTTTAATTGTAAAATTTCAATATTGAGCAAGCGTGCGCAAACTCTGACAAAACCCCAAAGATCGCTTTGACATTGCAGGGGTCACAAGTTCGAACCTTGTATCGACCACCATTCAATTCCACTCATGAAGCAGCGTTCCTGGCCCACAGGACCCGAAACGCGGGACAATCCCTGAATGGCAGCGAAAGCTGATCAGCGCGAATTCTGAGACGCTCAGAGATCGTACGACGCTCACCGACATGATTTGAACGGCAGTCTTAGTGCCAGCGTCTCACACGGTCGCGCTTTCGCCGCTGCGATCGGGCGCTTTGTGTGGAGCGTGTACGGATGCAGGACAGACATCTAAAGTGGGCTCCGGTCCTGTTCTGTTTTGCCATCACTTTGAGCTTTAGCCTGACATACTATTATAGGGCGCCGTATCACGACCATTGGGATATTGTGCCGCTCTTCGCGCAGCACCAAGAGGGCAACCTGTCACTCGCCGACCTGTTCGCGCTGCATGGCAATCATTGGCATGCCTCCGGATATGCGGTGCTGCTCGGCCTCGCCGACGTCACAGCGATGCGTCACTGGGCCGAGAGCCTGGCCAGCGTTCTATTCGCCGGGCTCGGCTTTGTCGCTCTGGCGCGTATTCTCAATCGCAGCTTGGAGCACTGGCAAGTTCCACACGCCGCGCTGTGGTTGTTTGGCGTCGCGGCTTTGCTCCTTTTCTCGCTTGATCAGGCCGGCAATTGGTTGTGGGGCTGGCAAGTGGCGGTCTTCATCAATATTGCCGGCACGCTTTGGACCATCGAACGCTTAAGTGCTGGCCCGCCAACTCTGGCGCGGACAAGCGTTGCGGTTTTTGCCACCGGTGCGGCGATATATGCCTTCGGCACCGGCTGGGTCTTGCTGCCGATTGGATATGGCCTGCTTTTACAGCAGAGCGCCTGGCGGACGCGTACCGGTCAGATCAGCCTGTTCGTCTGGACCCTGCTGAGCGCGCTGTTGCTTTGGCATTTCTCGCTGGCGCTGAACGCATCGACGGCAGCTTATTCTGTCCGCGCTTTGCCCAATCTGTCAGATCCGATGACATGGGCTGGGCTGTTACACTACACATTGAATTTCGTCGCGTCGCCAATTGTGCGGTTCGCGCGCGATAGTTCTGTGCCCGTCAGCTTGATCGGTCTGGTTTTGATCGCTTGGTCGGTTTGGACGTTGCGCAGGGTCGACAAAAAGCACGTCTGGTCTGGGGCAGCGCCGTTTCTTGCCATGGCTGCCTACAGTTTGGGCTCTGGCTTGCTGACGGCTCTAGGGCGGTTAGAGATGTTCGGGGTCAAGCAAGCCTTTGTAAGTCGATACATAACATTTGGATCCCTGTTCTGGATGGCTGTCTTCGGACTGACCATCCTTGCCATTATCAGGACGCGCCCGCGCAAATATCGCGGCGTGATTGCGCTGCTTGGCCTGCTCTTCGTTTTGAAGCTCGGCAATATTCCAAGCGTTGTACAAAAGAGCGTGAAGCTCTCAAATCTGATTGAAGCCGAAGTGAATCTTCTGGTCGCGTCGCCAGGTGACCCACTGCCGAAAGACTATCAATCGCTGCATCAACCCGCTCACGACATTAGCGATCAGATACTGATTCTGAAGGATCACAGGGCCAGTTTGTATGCTGAATTAGACGCAGAGCCGGATTAGCTCGTGCCGGATGATTCACGCATTTTTCCACAGCAATCCTGTGCGCAAGGGCACGCCACCATTTCGGTCATTCTGCCGATGTACAATGAAGCTGAGGCGATTGCGCCGCTGTTCGCGCGGTTGATACCTATTCTCGAACAACTCGGGTCGGATTGGGAGATTATTTGCATTGATGATGGCAGCCGCGATGCCACCCTCTCGGTGTTGGAGCATTGGCACCGAGATGAGGCTCGAATTCGCGTTATTAAATTGTCCCGCAATTTTGGCAAAGAGGCAGCATTATCGGCCGGACTTTTGGCGGCATCCGGGACGCATGTGCTGTTAATGGACAGCGACTTGCAACATCCGCCGGAAAGTCTGACGGAAATGATGGCGATCCAGGCGCGCGGTGTCGACATCGTGTATGGCCTCCGGCGATCGCGACGGACCGAAGGATGCGTACGAAGTGTTTTGTCAGCTTTGTTCTATCGTCTCTTCTCGCGTGCGGCAGAGGTGCCGATTCCTGCCAATGCGAGCGACTTTCGGCTTCTGTCGCGCCGCGTCGTCGATGCCTTGAATGCGCTGCCCGAACAGAATCGATTTCTCAAAGGTCTTTACGCCTGGGTCGGGTATTCAAGTGGAGCGGTGTTATATGATGTCGCTGCGCGGCGGTCTGGGGCAAGCAAATGGTCTTTCTTCAAATTGTGCGGCTATGCCTGGAACGGGGTCATATCGTTCAGTGCCGCACCGCTGCGATTAAGTGCATTTCTTGGCAGCTTTATTGCCGCCCTGGCTCTCATCTATGCGGCCTGGATTGTCGTATCGACCTTGGTCTTCGGCAATGATGTCCCGGGATACACCACACTCGCGGTTGCAATATTTTTCCTTGGTGGACTGCAATTGCTGAGTATCGGCATACTCGGCGAATACATATCGCGCATTTTTGACGAAACCAAACGCCGGCCACTCTTCATTGTCGAAGATACAATTGGCTTCAAGGACGAGACCTGACTCTCCAAAATCACAATACAAATGAGCGGCTATGCATTTGTTTTGGCTGTGCTAGCGTATCTGTATTGCGTGATTATGGCGGAGGGATTGATGACCAGTTTTCGTGGATTGGCAGGGCTGTTATTAGCGATATTCATATCGCTACCGGCCTGTGCTCAGAGTGATAAGAGTGCGGATGAATCAGCCCTCTCCAGCGGCACATTTGAAGCCTTTAGCTTGCGGAATATCGGCCCCGCCTTCATGTCGGGGCGGATCGGCGATATCATCATCGTCCCGGATGCGCCGGCGACCTGGTATGTCGCAGTCGGCTCAGGCGGCGTTTGGAAAACAGAAAATGCGGGCACAACCTGGACCTCCTTATTCGATGGTCAGGGCTCTTATTCGATTGGCGCGCTTGGCGCGGACCCATCTGACCCGAACCGGATCTGGGTCGGACCAGGTGAGAATCATGGCGGCCGACATAATGGCTTTGGCGATGGCATTTACAAATCTGATGATGGCGGCGCCAGCTGGGAGAAAAAGGGCCTCGAAGCGTCCGAGCATATCTCAAAAATCATCGTTCATCCGGAAGACCCGAACACAGTCTGGGTCGCCGCGCAGGGGCCGCTCTGGTCACCCGGCGGCGAACGCGGCGTGTTCAAGACGACGGATGGCGGCGAGACCTGGTCCAATGTCCTGTCGGCTGGTGAATATACCGGCGCCACAGAATTGGTCATCGATCCCCGCAATCCCGACCGTCTCTATGCCGCAATGTGGCAGCACCATCGTACCGTAGCCGCTTATATTGGCGGCGGCGCCGAAAGCGGTTTGTGGACATCTGAAGATGGCGGAGAGACCTGGAGTGAACTGACCACCGGGCTGCCAGAGGGCAATATGGGCAAGATTGGTTTGACCATATCCCCGATGCAGCCTGACGTATTGTATGCGGCCATCGAGCTGGATCTCCGCGAAGGCGGCGTCTGGAAGTCAACCAATCGCGGCGCCAGCTGGGAGAAGCAGTCTGATATGGTCAGCGGCGGAACCGGCCCGCATTATTATCAGGAGCTTTATGCCAGCCCGCATTATTTTGACCGCATCTATCTGGTCTCGAATACCAGCCAGATCTCGAATGATGGCGGCGCCACCTGGACCGGCTTGAACAATGAATACAAGCATGTCGACGATCACGCCATCGCCTTCCGTCCCGATAATCCGGACTATATCATGTTTGGCTCAGATGGCGGTCTATATGAGAGTTATGATCACACCGCGACCTGGCGTTTCATCGACAATTTGCCGGTAACCCAATTCTACAAGGTCGCCGTGGATGATGCTGAGCCATTTTATAATGTCTTCGGCGGCACGCAGGACAATAATTCCCAAGGGGGGTCCGTCTCGGACCGACAATGTCCAGGGCATTCGAAACTCGGACTGGTTTGTCACGCTTTGGGGCGATGGCCACCAATCAGCGACCGAGCCGGGCAATCCCGACATCATGTATGCCCAGTGGCAGCAGGGCAATCTGACCCGCGTCGATCGTATCACCGGTGAGTTCGTCTATATCAAACCGCAACCCGAGCCCGGCGATGCGATAGAACGCTGGAACTGGGACGCGCCTATTCTGGTCAGTCAACACGAGCCGACGCGGCTTTACTTCGCCTCGCAGCGCGTCTGGCGCTCTGACGATCGCGGCGATAGCTGGACTGCGATTTCCGGCGACCTGACCCGCGATGAAAACCGGATGCAGCTGCCGGTTCAAGGCCGTCAGTGGAGCTGGGAAGCGGGCTGGGACATTTATGCCATGTCGCAGTACAATACGATCACCTCGCTCGGAGAATCGCCGCTCAATCCGGATCTGCTTTATGTCGGGACGGATGATGGCCTGATCCAGATCACTGAAGATGGCGGTGCCAATTGGCGCCAGCTTGCTGTCGGGCGTCTGCCAGGCGTGCCGGATACGGCATTCGTCAATGACATTCGCGCCGACCTGTTCGACGAAGACACGGTCTATATCGCGCTCGATAATCACAAATATGGCGACTACAAACCGTATCTCTTGAAGAGTACCAATCGTGGTCGCACCTGGCGCGATATGACCGGCAATCTGGAGGAGCGAAATCTGGTCTGGCGCGTGGTGCAGGATCATGAGAATCCGAACCTGCTATTCACGGCGACTGAGTTTGGCTTGTTTTTCACGCTGGATGGCGGTGAGAAATGGGTTGAGCTGACCGGCGATGCACCGACGATTGCGTTCCGAGATGTCACCATTCAGCGCCGCGAAGGCGATCTGGTGGCGGCAAGCTTTGGTCGCGGTTTCTTTATCGTCGATGACATTTCACCGCTAAGAACGCTGAACGAGCAAAGCCTGGAACAGGATGCGATGTTGTTCCCTGGACGCGCC
>JBCCDZ010000116.1:0-9119 GCA_039030525.1 Pseudomonadota bacterium
AAACTCCGATAATCAGCCTTAGATCAGACATGCCGCAGTGCAACATGATACAAGTTCGGCGTGTTCTGGCCTCGTTAACAAAGCCGCAAGGCGGGTACGAAACTCCACTCTGGAAGTTTTTTGCAATCGCTGCCATATAGGCAGCCTATCAAATCACCGTTTGAGAGCCATAAGAGCATGACTGAAGCCGAACTGATGACCCCCATGCGCACAGGCGAAATCCGCATTCATGATGAAGCGGGCTTCGAAGGTATGCGCAAAGCTGGCAGATTGGTCGCAGAATGCCTGGATATGCTGGTCGACGAAGTGCAACCGGGTGTCACAACCGGGCATATTGACGATCTCATCCGGCAGTTCGTGTTTGATCATGGCGCGCAATCAGCCACAATTGGCTATCGCGGCTATCGCCATGCGTCCTGTATTTCCCTCAACCATGTCATTTGTCATGGCATTCCGGGCGACCGCGCGTTCAAGAATGGCGATATTGCCAATATCGATGTCACTGTGATCGTCGATGGTTGGCATGGCGACCATTCGCGCATGTATGCCGCAGGCGAGCCCAAGCGGATTGCCAGTCGCTTGATGGATGTCACGTATGACTCCCTGATGGCCGGCATCGCGGCGGTAAAACCAGGACAGCGCTTTGGCGATATCGGCGCTGCAATCTCGGAAATTGCGCGCAAGAACCGGTTCTCGGTGGTCGAGGATTTTTGTGGCCATGGCTTAGGCCAGCTTTTCCATGATGAACCCAATGTTGTGCACAGCGCCCGCGCTGGCACAGGACCTGAGCTCAAGGAAGGCATGTTCTTCACGATTGAGCCCATGCTGAATGTCGGACGCAAGGATGCTGCGATCCTGAGCGATGGCTGGACGGCGGTGACGCGTGACCGCAAATTGTCAGCCCAGTTCGAACATTCTGTCGGCGTCACCAAGGATGGCTGTGAAATCTTCACAGCGTCTCCTAAAGGCTATCATGCGCCGCATATGGTGGGCCGTTGAACGAAAAACCTGCCAAGCCACACTGGCAGGGACACCGAGACCGCTTGCGCGGTAAGCTGATCCGGCGTGGCGCCAATGCGCTTGATGATTACGAACTGCTCGAAACACTCTTATTCGCGTTCATACCGCGCCGGGATGTCAAACCGATTGCCAAAGCCTTGTTGCGCCAGTTTGGATCGCTGTCCGGCGTTCTGGCGGCGGAGCCACGCACCCTGCAAAGCATAGACGGCATCGGTGAGAGCGTTGCCGCCTATTTGCAAGCGACGCAGGAAATCGGCAACCGAACCGCACTGGAAACGATTGAAACGCGATCGATCATTTCCAGTTGGACCACCCTGCTCGCTTACGTGCGACGACGTTTGCAGCATGAAACACGCGAACAGTTTCGGGTTCTGTTTCTGGATCGCAAGAACCAGCTGATCGCCGACGAGTTGATGGGGCAAGGGACGGTCGACCAGGCCCCAGTCTATCCGCGCGAAATCGCGCGTCGGGCGCTGGAATTGTCCGCGTCAGCCGTCATTCTGGTGCACAATCACCCGTCTGGCGATCCAACCCCGTCGCAATCCGATATCGACATCACGCGCGAAATCATCGATGCGCTGGCCCCGTTCGAGATCCAGGTGCACGATCACCTGATTGCCGCCAAGCATGGCGTGTCGAGTTTCAAGTCCAACGGCTTGATTTGAGCGCCCGCGCGCGACCACACGGACTTGCCCGCCTGTCCCTGCGAAAAGACTTGCGCAGACTGGCGGGCTGATTACCGTGCTGAAAACAGATACATGCGCCATTCAAGGCGTAGCTTGGGAGGCTTTGAATGAGCGACACCGCAACCGCGGCGGCGGACGGACATGTTACGGGTTACGGCTCTAAAGGGTATCGTACCTATGTGCTGTTAATGCTCATGGTGGTCTACACCCTGAACTTCATCGACCGAAACCTGATCGGGGTTCTAGCTGAACCCATCATTCAAACTTTCAGTCTTAGCGATACGCAATTCGGCCTTTTGGCCTCTTGGCCTTTCGCGATTTTCTATGCCGTGATGGGCCTGCCGATCGCAATGGCGGCGGATCGGTTCAACCGGGTCAATATTATCGTCATTTGTATCGTGCTGTGGTCAGTCATGACGGCGCTATGTGGCATCGCTGCCGGCTTTATCACATTGATGCTGTTCCGGATCGGTGTCGCGGTGGGTGAGGCAGGTTGCACGCCGCCCGCGAACTCAATCATTGGTGATTATTATCCTGCCAAGAACCGAGCGACGGCCCTCGGCATCTATTCCATGGGTGTGACCCTGGGCGGTGTCCTTGCTTATCTGTTTGGTGGCCCCTTGGCTGAATTGAGCGGTCCGACATTTGGCGCCTGGCTCAGCAGCATTGGCGTGGGCGGTTTATTCTCGGGCATCGATTGGCAAAATGTCGAGGGCTGGCGCATCGCCTTTGTTGTGATCGGGCTGCCTGGTGTCATCATCGGCGCCTTGTTATGGTTCACGGTCAAAGAACCCCCGCGCGGTTATTCTGATCCGCCAGATGCGGGTAGTGTCCAAAAGGCCTCGACCAAAGAAACCTGGCAAGAGCTCGCCTCCAAGCCAAGCTTCTGGTGGATGTCCGCCGGCGCGGCCCTGGTCGCCTTTGTCGGCTATGGCCTGTTCACCTTCCAAATCCCATTCCTGATCCGCGAGCATGGCCTCGGCGTCCGTGAAGCTTCGATCAATTTCGGCGCACCTTTGTCTGCTGTTGCTGCACTCGGAACGTTCCTTGGCGGCTATCTCACGGACAAGTTCTCACACCGCTTCAAAACGGCCGTCGCGATTATTCCAGCGATTGGATTGTTGCTCGCCGTGCCGCTTTACATTTTTGCGTTCTATGCCAGCGACCTGACCGTCCTGTTCATCGTCTGGGCCCTGGCAGCGGTTTGTCATTACGCTTATCTCGGCGCGCAATATAATATCGGTCAGGGCGTCGTCTCGGCCCGGTCGCGCGCCACCGCAATCGCCATTTTGCTGATCATCGTGTCTATCATTGGCAATGGCATTGGTCCGCAATTTGTCGGCATCATGAGTGACGTCTTCACCGGCGCCAATCTTAGCGGCGACGGATTGAGCGCGTCCATTTGCGCTGCGGCGGATGGGCTCACCCCTGAGCAATTGTCGCTTTGTGCCGAGGGTCGTTCTGCCGGGCTGAAACAGTCCATTTCCGTCACAACCCTCTGGTTCCTGGTCGCGGCCTTTTGTTTCTACATGTCATCCAGGTACCTGGAACAAGACATGGTCGCTAAAGTGGAGACTGCGTAATGGCTGACATTGCGACGGAGACGAGCGATTCTCCCGAGGCTGAAGTCGAAGGCTATGGCAGCTCGGGCTATCGCGCTTATGTCCTGTTTGCGCTGATCGTCGTCTACACGTTCAACTTCATTGATCGAACGCTGATTGGCGTTCTGGGCGAACAAATCCGGGAGACATTTGGCCTCTCGGATTTCATGATCGGCATTCTGTCGGGTCTGGCCTTTGCGGTCTTGTACACTTTGCTCGGCATTCCGTTTGCGATGCTGGCGGAGCGTAAGAATAGAACCTCTATTATTGCCATCGCTATGGCCGCCTGGTCGGCCATGACCGTGGCCTGCGGCATGGCCCAAAACACATTCCAATTTGCCCTCGCCCGGATTGGCGTTGGCATCGGTGAGGCCGGGTGTTCGCCGCCATCACATTCCTTGATCTCGGACTATTTTCCGCCAGAGAAACGGTCATCCGCGCTCGGCATATTCGCCCTCGGCATTCCGATTGGGTCGATGCTGGCCGCACTTGGCGGCGCTTATATCGCGACCCGCGGCGGGCTCGATTGGCGGGATGCCTTCATCTGGATGGGGCTGCCTGGTGTTATTGGCGCCATCATCTTCAAGATGACCGTCAAGGAACCTCCGCGCGGGTATTCGGATCCGGGCGGCGCGGCGGCAGCGGCGGCGCGGCAGATGCCGTCGCCATTCACAGTCTTTGGTGTCGTTTTTAGGAAACCGACCTTCTGGCATGTCAGCATGGGCGGCGCGATGGCGTCGTTTGCAGGCTATGGCATTGGCCAGTTCATCGCTCCGTTCTGGATGCGGGCGCATGGCCTGGACCTGATGACGGCTGCGCTGATCTATGGCGGCGTCCTTGGCGTCGCTGCCGGCATCGGGACGTTTGGCTCCGGCGTGGTTGCCGACCGCGTACGAGACCGGCATCCAAACTCAGATAGCTGGCTACCGGCGCTTGGCATGTCGCTCTGCGTGCCCTTGATGATTTTTGGCTATAATACGGTCGGCTTCTCATCTGGAGCGACGGCAATCTGGCTGGCCATCCCCGTTCTCGTAATCGCCGCTATCCTACGATATTCCTATCTCGCGCCAATGTTCGCGGTGACCCAAAAACTGGTCGAGCCACGGATGCGCGCAACAGCCGCCGCATTGCTGCTCTTCGTCGTGAATATTATCGGCTATGGTCTCGGACCACCTGCGGTCGGCTGGATTTCAGACCAGGGCACCAAGTATCACCTCGCGCAATTGGATTCGCCTGTTACGGCACCTGAATGTGGCCGCGTCGAATCTTCTTTGTTGGCAGCCCGCAAAGGACGCGAAGACGCAATTTCTGGCGCCGCCCTTGAAGAGGCGATGGCCACGAATGACACATATTGCAAACCGGCACGCGCGATTGGCAATCGCGTTGGCGTCACAGTCGGCTCGCTCTTCCTGCTCTGGGCTGCCTTGCACTTCTACCTGATGGGCCGCACCATGCAGCGCGACCTGTGGACGCCAGACGAGACGCCCGCTACAGCCTAGCCTATGGCGGTCTATACCAACGTTTCTGATGAAGCCCTCGCGGCTTTCCTCGCTGAGTATGATCTCGGCGAGGCGGTTGCGTTCAAAGGCATTGCCGAAGGTGTCGAAAACTCAAATTTCTATCTGGAAACAACGGGCGGGCGATACATTCTCACGCTGTTTGAAAAGCGCACTGACCCGGCCGACCTGCCTTATTTCATCAATCTGAAACAGCATCTCGCGGCGAACAATTATTCGTGCCCATTGCCGGTGAATGCCAAAGATGGCCGCGCCTTGCGTACACTTGCCGGGCGTCCTGCGGTAATCGTTACCTTTCTACAGGGCCTGTCGCCGCGTCGCCCGAACGCCATTCAATGCCGCGAGCTGGGCATCGGCTTGGCGACTCTGCATGCAGCTGCCGCAGATTTCGGCATGACGCGACCGAACAGTCTTGGCCCTGCAAGCTGGGCGCCCTTATGGGATGGCCGCCAAGCCAATGCTGACGCGTTGCAAGCCGGTCTTGCCGAAAAGATTGAAGCTGACTTGGCCGGTATAAAGGGGGCGGCAGACCTCAGCGAAACGCTGCCGCGCGGAACCATTCATGCGGATCTTTTTCCCGACAATGCGTTCTTTCTCGGCGATCGCTTTACCGGCGCCATCGATTTCTATTTCGCTTGCACGGATGCGTTGGCATATGATCTGGCGATCTGTGTAAATGCGTGGGCATTCGAACCGGATGGCGCGTTCAATTATTCGAAAGCGAAAAACCTGATTGCCGGTTATGAAAGCGTCCGCCGGTTAGAGGATATCGAGAAAACAGCCTTCCCGACCCTCTGCCTGGGCGCCGCTTTGCGGTTCTTTCTAACGCGCCTGGTGGATTGGACAGACACCCCGGCAGACGCTCTGGTCAAACCTAAAGATCCGCTCGATTATGCTGCCAGATTGCGCTTTCATCGCACCGCGAAATCAATCACCGATTATGGCGGCGAATAGCTGTCCCTAAGTCACCAATAGACAGCACGCATGACTGAGCTAATCTGCGTCACGAGACGCGTTTAGAAAAAGACGCGCTGGAGGAGATCAGCCATGCACCCGTCGCATCATGCGCAAACCCATCCGGATAAACCTGCTTATATCATGGCGAATAGCGGCGAGACCGTCACGTTCAGCCAGCTCGATCGCCGGTCGAACCAGATCGCCCACGCGTTCAGAAATCTCGGGCTAAACCATGGCGATACACTGGCCATCTTCGCGGAGAATAATGCCCGCTATTTTGAGATTTGCTGGGCGGCACAACGCGCGGGACTTTACTTTGTCTGTATCTCGTCACGTCTGACAACACCCGAGGTCGAATATATTATCAAGGATAGCGGCGCGCGCCTATTGATTGCGTCAGCAGGACTGAAAGCGGTCGCTGAAGCGGTCACAAGCGTCACGCAGCTTGATGCCTATTGGTCGACGGATGGCCCCATCGCTGGCTATGAGGCTTTGGAAACCTTGCGCGCGAATCTGCCGGAAACGCCGATCGCAGATGAACGTGCCGGCTCTGACATGCTTTATTCGTCCGGAACGACAGGCCGGCCAAAAGGCATTCGCCCGCCATTGCCGGAAGATCCCTCTATCGCTGGCACCAATGCGCTGACCATGATCGCGCAAGCCCTGTTCCGGACCCGGCCCGATGGCATCTATCTATCGCCAGCGCCGCTCTATCACGCTGCGCCGCTGCGCTGGTGCATGTCGATGACCAAGTTCGGCATGACGCTGGTCATCATGGAGAAGTTCGACGCTGAGCATTATTTGGCTTTGGTCGAGCAGCACAAAATCACGCATACGCAACTGGTGCCGACCATGTTTGTGAAAATGCTGAAACTGCCGGAAGACGTTCGCAATAAGTATGACGTGTCCAGCCTTGATGCTGCCATCCACGCTGCGGCGCCCTGCCCGATCCCGGTCAAGGAACAGATGATTGCATGGTGGGGCCCGGTCATCGAAGAATATTATGCCGGCTCTGAGGGCAATGGCATGACCTGGACCACGTCCGAGCAATGGATGTCGCACAAAGGCACAGTCGGTATGCCGATCTATGGCGAGCTGCATATTTGCGATGAGGCTGGCGACGAGGTCGGCGTTGGCGAAGAAGGCCAGATCTATTTCGGTGGTACCGCGCCGCCAAATTATCACAACGCGCCAGATAAGAATAAAGGCGCGCTCAATCCAAAGCATGCGGATTGGTCGTCGCTCGGAGATGTTGGAAAAGTCGATGAAGATGGCTTTCTGTATCTGACCGACCGCAAAGCCTTCATGATTATTTCGGGCGGCGTGAACATCTATCCGCAGGAAGCCGAGAACATATTGATCACGCATCCTTCTGTCGCCGACGTCGCCGTGATTGGCGTCCCGGATGAAGATTTTGGCGAGGCGGTAAAAGCCGTGGTCCAGCCGATGGACGGGGTCGAGGGCAATGATGAACTGGCCGAAGACCTTCTGGCCTATTGCCGCGAACGCCTGGCCAAAATCAAATGCCCGAAATCAGTCGACTTTGATCCGGAACTGCCACGGCACCCGACCGGCAAGCTTTACAAACGCCTCGTGCGCGATCGCTATTGGGGCAATAAAGACAACCGTATCGTCTGAGAATGCGCTTGCACTTACTCACTCTAACCGTCACTAATCATTACAGAAACAATTCCATGGGAGGAATACATGGCTGATCCAAAAACCGTACAATACGCAGATCTTGAAAGCCTGGTCGGCCAGACGCTTGGCCCGTCAGACTGGTTCGAAGTCGACCAAGGTCGCATCAACACGTTCGCAGATGCGACAGGCGATCATCAATGGATCCACGTGAACGAAGAAATGGCTGGCAAAATGCTCGGCTCGACCATCGCGCATGGCTTTCTCACGCTATCTCTGATCCCGATGTTTGGGCCGCAGGTTTTGCGCGTCGAAGGCGTCACGCGCGGGATCAATTATGGCGCTAATAAAGTGCGCTTCACCAATATGGTTCCGGTGAATTCCAAACTGCGCATGGTCCAGACTGTGAAAGAGGTGAATGACAAGGCGGGCGGCAAGCAAATGATCTCGGAATGCAGCGTCGAGATTGAAGGCCAGGAACGGCCAGCCTGCGTCGCTGAGACGATTACCGTTCTCTACGGCTAGGAATGACCTATATTGGGTGGGAAGCCGTTTGAAAGCGACCCGCCCATGACCCAAGCCATGCCCGAGATCAAGAAAATCAAACGAACCAATGCCGAGTGGCGCGAGCTGCTGACGCCGGACCAGTATCGCGTCGGTGTGAAAGAAGGCACTGAACGCGCTTTCTCGCCTGGAAACTTTGAAAGCGAGAAGCGTGAAGGCGTCTATCATTGTGTTGGTTGCGACACGCCGCTCTGGTCTTCAGAGCACAAGTTTGACAGCGGCACTGGCTGGCCCAGCTACTGGCAGCCCGTGGCCGATAATGTCGTCGAGAAGAAAACCGATTTCAAATTGATCTATCCACGGTCAGAGTGCCATTGTGCCGTGTGCGGTCTGCATATGGGGCATGTTTTCAATGACGGCCCCCCGCCCACAGGCCAGCGCTGGTGCATCAATGGCGTGGTTCTGACCTTTCGCCCAAAAGAAGTTTAATCCGCCCGCTAGACATCGCGTGGGACATGGGTAATTTGCCGCTATTCGATAAATAGTGGAGCATGCAATGCGATTGACGTTTCTCCTGGCCGGTGCGGCCAGCCTCGCCCTGATGACCGGTTGTGTTTCAACGGCAAATGTTGAAACAGAGCCTGTTATTGTCGATACGCCCCCTGTCACTGCTGAAGCTGAGGACGCAATTGTGAAATTAACCCCACCTGTCGCCAAACGCGAGCTCAAGACGATTGAACAAGTCGGACGCACACGCGTGGATCCTTACAATTGGATGAAGGATGAGAACTGGCAGCAAGTGATGCAGGATCCATCGGTTCTGCGCGAAGATATCCGCGATTATCTTGAAGCCGAAAACGCTTATACCAAAGCGAAGCTGGAAGAGCCTCTGGAAGCCCTGAAAGAAGAATTATTCCAGGAAATGCGCGGCCGGATCAAAGAAGATGACAGCTCTCTTCCGTCGATTGACGGGCCTTACGCCTATCTCACCAAGTTCCGCACCGGCGGCGAATATCCGATCATTGCCCGTAAAGCCGCGGCCGACATTTATGATACCGAGGCAGAAGTCGAGATCCTGCTCGACGGCGACGAAATGGGCAAAGGCAAAGGGTCAATGCCTGGATCGGGGTCGGACAAGTATGCGACTCATCGCTCGCGTGGCCCATGATCGGATGCGTCGCATAGTGCGAATCTCG
>JBCCDZ010000117.1:0-9102 GCA_039030525.1 Pseudomonadota bacterium
GCCCGAACTTGTTGGACAGGGCCATCAGGGTCAGACCCCGCAAACGCGATTGAATGTTCTCTTCCGCCGTGTCCGGCTCCGTTTCGGCAAAAGCGTCGCCAAGCATCTCGTCTAGCGCCCCGACGCCCGGCGCGATATTGATTGTATCATAGCGTACACCCAAGGCTTCAGCGCAGGCTTTGGCGTCTTCGAGACTGTCAGATGAGGTATATTTGCTCGGCATCATGACGCACCAAACGCGGTCCGGGCCAAGCGCGTCGACGGCCATGGCTGCCGTCAGCGCGCTATCAATGCCGCCTGACAGGCCGAGTACGACACCTGGGAAGCGGTTCTTGTTGACATAGTCGCCAAGCGCCAGCGTCGCGGCGCGATATTCGGCTTCCCAATCATGAGTGAGTTTTGCGGGCGCATCGGCTGGAACGAAACGGTGGCTGTCGCCATCATATGTGACAATCGCTGTGCCAGTGACGAAGTCGCCCAGTAATTGGTGCTCAGCGCCATCATGATCGACAGCGTAAGACGCACCATCAAACACCAGCTCATCCTGACCCCCAACCTGATTTACAAACAGATAGGGCACGCCAGTCTTGGCCCAGGCCGAGAAGGTCGAATGACGTTCGGCATTCACGGTCCGGCGCCATGGGGAAGCATTCGGCACAAGCAGGACTTCCGCGCCCGCCGCATGCAGCGCTGCCGGGACGCGCGCATACCAGATATCCTCGCAAATCGCCAAGCCGACTTGAATGCCATTCATCTCGACGGTCTCATGCGCGCCTTCGCCGGCATCAAAGATGCGCTTTTCGTCAAAGACACCATAATTTGGCAGCTCGCGCTTGTCATAGCGGGTGCGAATAATTCCGCCTTGCAGAAGCAATATGGAATTGAACAGTTTGCCATCTGCGGCCCAGGGCGAGCCGATCAGAATTGCTGGTCCGGTAGCGGTGAGCTCGGCCAGATCATGAATGGCTGCCATGGAATGCTCGACGGCCGCTGGTTTGAGCACCAGGTCTTCGGCTGGATAGCCGAGAATAAAAAGCTCTGACAGAACCAGGAGATCAGCGCCTTTGTCCTTGGCTTCAGCAAAGGCGGTTTCGGCCAGTGCCTTGTTTCCCTTGATGTCTCCAACCACGGGATTGAGCTGAGCAGCGAGCATTTTGAGCGTCTTAGTCATGCTCGTCAGGTAGGAAGTTTTTGTCCCGGTGACAATCATGGCGCAGCGTCGCAGAGTGCGCGAATGGGGAAATCGTTGGAAATTGCGATTGCGGGCGCCGGAATTGGCGGGTTAGCGCTCGGCACGCTGCTCGCCCGAGACGGCCACCGTATCCGCATCTATGATCAGTTCGAAACACCGAAACCCATCGGCTCGGGTTTGATGTTGCAGCAAACTGGATTGGCCATACTCGGCCAGCTCGGTTTGCGCGAAGAGATTGACGCGCTAGGGACCCGAATAGAGCGCTTGTGGGGCCTGACGACACCGTCGCTGCGACCGGTTCTGGATGTACGGTATGCCAATTGGCGCAGTGATCTGCACGGACTTGGCGTGCAGCGCGGCCTGGTCTTTGAAGCATTGCTGAAAACCGCCTTGGACGCCGGGGTGGATTTGGTTCTAGGGGCGCCGATCTCCGGGGTCGACCCAAGCGAGCCAGCTTTGCTGATGCCTGATGGCGGACGCATGGGCGATCTTGATCTGGCGGTCTATGCTCACGGCGCCCGGTCGTCGCTGACGCCGACGGATCGCGGGGTCGACCTGCCATATGGAGCGCTCTGGGCAACTCTGCCATGGCCCGCAGACGGGCCGTTCGATGCCACAGCCCTTGAGCAACGTTATCGCGATGCCAGCCAGATGACCGGTGTGATGCCATCCGGGCGATTATCAAAGGATGCGCCCGAGACGCTAACTTATTTCTGGTCCATTCGCAGCGATCAGGAAGCCGCTTGGCGCGCCCGCCCGCTTGATGCCTGGAAGGCAGAGGCGATTGCCCTGTGGCCCGAAACCGAGACGCTGCTCGATCAGTTCGAAAGCCATGCGGCGCTGACATTCGCGCGCTATCGTCATCACACGGCCCGCGCCCCCATTGCTCGCCGCCATGGTTTCAGGCGCGATTGGGTCGCCACTAAAACAGCTCGGCCTGCGCGATTCCTGACCCCGCGACAGGTTTGACAGACGCAATCGCGCTGGCACACTCGTCCGGACAACAGGAGGTGCGCATGGCTGAGCATGATCTGGTGATCCGAAATGGGTTCGTCGTCGACGGTTCGGGTGCGCCTGGCCAGGAGGTCGATCTCGCCATTCGAGATGGGTGCATCGCTGCGGTCGGGAGAATCCCAGGCACAGGCAACGAAGAGATTGATGCTAAAGGCAAGCTGGTGGCGCCAGGCTTCGTCGATATTCACACCCATTATGATGGTCAAGTGACTTGGGGCGATGCGCTGTCGCCGTCGTCCAATCACGGCGTGACCACAGCCATTATGGGCAATTGCGGGGTTGGGTTCGCCCCCGTCCGCAATCGCGATCACGACCGTCTCATCCGGCTGATGGAAGGCGTTGAGGACATTCCATTCCCGGTTCTGGCTGAAGGCTTGCCGTGGAATTGGGAGAGTTTCCCCGATTATCTCGACAGTCTCGACGACCGGGCATTCGACATTGATTTCGGGGCTCAGCTGCCGCATGCGGCGCTGCGGGTCTTTGTCATGGGCGATCGCGGCGCCAATCGCGAAGATGCCACAGACGCAGATATTGCTGCCATGTCCGCGCTGGCAAAGTCTGCGGTGGAGGCAGGGGCGCTCGGCTTCTCAACCTCGCGGACCCTGAACCACCGCACATCAGATGGCCAACCAACGCCAACCCTGACGGCGTCCGAAAAGGAGCTCACAGGAATCGCCATGGCGCTGGGCGAGGCTGGTAAAGGGGTTTTGCAATTTGTCTCCGACTTTAACGACCCGGAAAAAGAAGCGGCGATGCTGCGCCGGATTGTCGAGCGGTCCGGGCGGCCGCTTTCGGTTTCGCTGGCGCAGGCAGATGTCGCGCCTGAGGGGTGGAAGCACTTGCTTGGCGCCATAGAAGCTGCGGTCGCGGACGGATTAGACATGCGCGCTCAGGTTGGGCCACGACCGGTTGGCCTGTTGTTAGGCCTGGAGCTGACCCTGAATCCGTTTTCGGGTCACCCGGTCTACCAAAGCATTGCCCAGCAGCCATTTGAGTCACGGCTGGCAGTGCTTCGCGATCCAGTCTTTCGGGAGCGTCTGCTCAATGATGAACCGGATGCCGACAATCCGTTTGTGAAATCCATCTTGCGCAGTTTCGGTAAGATGTTTGTCCTTGGCGACCCACCGGATTATGAACCGTCGGCGGATAAAACCGTCGCTGCGATTGCCGAGGCGCGTGGCACAACGCCCGAAGCGGTGGCGCTCGACTTGATGCTCGCAGATGATGGCCGCGGTATGCTGTATCTTCCATTCCTCAATTATGCTGAGGGCAGTCTTGATCCGGTCAAAACCATGCTGGAAAGTCCGGCCAGCTTGCCGGGATTGTCAGATGGCGGCGCGCATGTCGGGATGATTTGCGACGGGTCATTCCCAACCACGCTGTTGACGCACTGGGCGCGCGATAGATCGCGCGGCGAGAAACTGCCGCTGGAATTCCTGATCAAGCGCCAGTGCCATGACACAGCTGCCTGGGTCGGCTTGAAGGATCGCGGTCTGTTACGACCGGGCTATCGAGCTGATTTGAACATCATCGATTTTGATGGCCTGACCCTGCACACGCCGCATATTGTCCATGATTTACCGGCCAGAGGGCGACGGTTGATGCAGACGGCGACGGGCTACGAAGCAACGGTTGTGGCGGGGCAGGTGATCCAGCGACATGGCCAGCCAACTGGCGCGAAGCCGGGGCGTTTGGTGCGCGGAGCGCAGGCAGCCTAGCCGGCTTGTTCCAACGCGTCTCGCCGCTTCTCTGCTGCAGATTTCTTGACGCTTTCGGACCGCAATTGCCCACATGCGGCAAAGATATCGCGGCCGCGCGGGGTGCGGATCGGGCTGGCATAGCCAGCGCGATTGACGACTTCAGCAAAGGCTTCGATCGTTTCCCAGTCTGAGCATTCATATGGACTGCCAGGCCAGGGATTGAACGGAATCAAGTTGATCTTGGCCGGTACGCCGCGCAGCAATTTGACGAGATCCCGAGCCTCCGCGAGGCTGTCATTAACGCCTTTCAGCATGACATATTCGAAGGTCACCCGCTTGGAATTGTTCAAGTCGGGATAGGCACGGATCGCGTCGAATAAGGTTTGCAAATCATATTTGCGATTGATTGGAACAATCTCATCGCGCAGATCATCGCGGACCGCATGCAAGGAAATCGCAAGCATCGCACCGGTCCGTTCGCCAAGTTCTGGAATTTTCGGCGCAACCCCCGCGGTTGAAACCGTGATGCGCCGCCGGCCGATAGCGACGCCCTGACCGTCGCTGATCGTGTCGATCGCCTCGGCGACATTATCGAGATTATAGAGCGGTTCACCCATGCCCATGAAGACAATATTCGTCAGTCGGCGATTTTCCATACTGGCGGGCCATTCTTCAATGGCATCGCGCGCGATCAGGATCTGGGCAACAATTTCTTGCGCAGTCAGATTTCGCACCAGTTTTTGCGTCCCGGTGTGGCAGAAGGTGCAGTTCAGCGTACAGCCGACCTGGCTCGAAACACACAGCGCGCCTGTCTTGCTGACGGCGGGGATAAATACACTCTCGCCTTCGACCCCCGGCTGGAACCGGACTAGCCATTTCTGCGTGCCATCGACCGAGACCTGATGGTCTGCAATTTCTGGACGGTCGAGATGATAGTCAGCGACCAGTCTCTCGCGCAAATCCTTAGCGACATCCGTCATCGCCATGAAATCCTGGCAGCCCATATGATGTGCCCAGCGGCGGATTTGCTTGGCGCGCATGCCGGCTGTCTTTGGCGCTAGGCCAAGCGCTTCCATCTCAGCTTTCAGCGCAGGCAGAGACAGGCCCGCCAGGGCTTTAGGCGCTGGTGAAGCGTCAGGTTTCTTCGAGAGATCGAGCCCGATTTTCATCCCGGGCCTATATCAGAGGATGAATTGAAATGCACCCGCCAGGCCACAGCCCACGGGTGCATGCGATTGGATGCTGATCCGAACTAGTTGAACACGCCAACATCATGACCAGATTTCGGATCAGGGCCATACTTATTCGGCCCCGTCGTTCCCGGCATGGCGAGCCAAATATACTGCGCAATGACGGCGAGAAATCCGATCAGAGGAATAAGTCCCAAGACCATAAATACCAAGAATAGCCAGCCGGTCTGGTCGAGATCGTGAAAGCGACGAACCCCGAGTGCGATACTCGGAATGAGGATGGCTAGTCCATACAGCCCCATAATGGCGCCGAACAATAAGCCAAGAATGTTCAGGTCCGCGAGCCCTCCGCCAATCACTACGACTAATAGGAGGGCGGTCAGGGCAATGATAAGATTGGCCAGGACGACCCACCAATATTCCGCGCGCCGCGAGCGTCCTTCAAAATTTGTATAATTCTGGAAAAACAGCTGGATGGCTTCCATCATTCCCATGGCAAATCCCCTTTTTCACTTTGCTTCAGGGCTTCTGTTTACTCTGATTTTGAGGATTTGTGAATCAATACCCCCAATTCCGCGCCTTGTGGGCGGTCAGACAAAGTCCATTCCGCGCGCAAATCGCGGGTCCTGTCCATAGGCATTCACGCCAGCAGAGCCACTGCCGAGCAGGAGCCAGAAAAATTGCATCATCGATCCCAACGCGCCGATCGGTGGGATGACCCACAATCCGATGAACAGAGCGACCAGCCAACCCGTAAGGTTCATATCGTGGAACCGCCGAATGGAGAGTGTGAGCCAGGGGATGAGTGTGCCAAGCCAGACCAGGGTCATCAGACTGAGCAAGACCGTGGCAGCGGCTGAGAGGTTTTCTGTATCGAGTTCATCCGGGGTGCCTTCGATAAAGCCAATTGCAAATGCCGTCATAATGGTTGCAATCACCTGGATGATAATCATCCAACCATATTCGGACCGGCGCGCGCGTCCATAAACGTCAAAATATCTCGTAAAAAATGACGAAAAGGCTGTAATAGGTCCCATAGCAATATCCTTCCCAAAGGGCTCAAAAAAGAGTCCCCGTGATGAAGATGTGATGCTCTTGGGAAACGGCCGTTTTCGGCTCTGTTTAGGCAGCGACGGTGCTGCGTACTGAGGCGTCCCTTTCGAACGCACCGCGCATTTCGCGAGATGGCTTGATGACGGGATTAATCCCTTCAATCTGTTCCGAAGGCGCCGCGAACAAAAACCCGCCCGGAAGGAGTTGCCGGGATAAATGGGTCAGGACTTCCTGTTGCGCGGGCTTGGCCAGGTCGCTGATCACGTGAGTGCAAACAATCAAATCAAATGTGCCGAGGTCCTGAGCCGGGTGCAGCAAATTGTGTCGGCGGAATGTTACGCCTTCGTGGAGGTCCTTATTGACCGTCCAGTCCCCCGAATTCTCGCGGGTGAAATTGGTCATCAGTCGATGAATGGAAAGGCCTTTTTGAACCTCGAAATGCCCATAAGTGCCTTGCGCGGCGGTCTCGACACAGTCGGTTGAAATGTCAGTGCCAACAATATCAATGTCCGCGCTCGCCAGCGGTGACCCAACTTCTTCACGCAGCCGCATGGCGAGTGACCAGACTTCTTGTCCGGTTGCAACGCCAGCACACCAGACGCGCAGGCGCCCTGTCTTGGACTGTTTCAGTCGGTGCGTCAGGGCATGGCCGACAATTTGAGCCAGCTGTTCTTGCTCACGGAAAAAATGCGTTCGCTTGCTGGTTAAGGCGGCGGCGATTTCCTGCTCAAACCGTTGATTGGGGCGAGCTTTCAAGCAATGCACAAGATCATCCAGCGTCGCAAAGTTCTCACGCCGCGAAATATTGCTGAGGCGGGCTTCCATCAAATAGGATTTCGACGCCGGGATATGTTGCCCGGTGGTGCGCAGCGCTAAATCAGCAAGTTCGTTATAGGTGCTTTCTTGCATTCTGCTTTCGACCTGCAATTCCCGCAAAAGTTTACGATAATCGCTATTTTGTTAATTTTTCGCTTCAGACAAGGCCAACTTCTGCGAATTTGCTTTCAACAATTTCAGCGTCGAAAGGCTTCATAATATACTCATTCGCGCCGGCCCGGATGGCTTCGCTAATGTGTTCTGAGTCGTTTTCATTGGTGCAGAATACCACAACGGGCTCTTTTCCGCGATTCTCGCGGCGAAGAGCACGTAAAAAGTCGAGCCCGTTCATGACCGGCATATTCCAGTCCAGCAGGATCGCATCCGGCATGTCTTTGCGACAGATTTCAAGCGCTTCCGCCCCATGTGCGGCCTCGGACACGGTAAATGAAAGGTCTTTGACAATCCGCCCGGCAACGGTGCGAACCACTCGGGAATCATCAACGATCAAGCAGTGTTTCATAGCCACCCCGTTCGGCAAACGTTTTGGTAAAATCTGTGGTTGAGTATGAGTTGTTTATACTTAACAGCTCGTTAGCCCTCCGCGCGCAGACCACTGGCCAGGTAGGTAACTTTCTCCTCTTCAGCAATCCCGGTAATGTCGCCATCAAGATCATTGGCGACCATTTTCGCAAACAAAGGCTGGATTGTGCGTGCTGACCAACCTTCGTCCGGGGTTTCGTTGGCCAGGGCAGATTGCGTGAAGTCAGACAGGCGGGCCTTCGGACCTTTGGCGATGGCGGCGATTCGCAGGCCGTCGCCTTGATTGCGCACCTGCAAGACAACGACGCCGCCGCGCGGAATAGCAGCCGTCGCCATGATGACCAGATTCATCAGGACGCGGGCATGCCCACAGCTGAAATGGTCGGTCTCAATTTCCCATTCAATGCTGGGTTTGTGGCTTTTCATGAAGCCTTCAACGATCGACCTGACTTCGTGGCGATCTGCGGCGGTGTCCGATAAACCCGCTGACCCAAAAGCATAACGTAGCAATTGAATGCGCGCGGCAGCCGCTTCTGCGCCATTGTGCAACAATTGCTCAGCCTGCGCTTTCATGTCGGCGTCGCCCGGATCTTCCAACAGCTCGAGCGCTGAATTTACCGACGCCACCGGCGAAATCAGATCGTGGCAGATGCGGGACGCGATAAAGGCCGCGAGGCGGGAAGGTTCGATCATATGTCAGCCCTGAAATAGTGATTCGCGCTTTTGTAGCCGATTCGTGGCGATTTGACGTGTCTAATCGTTCAGATCTTCAGGTCGATCGATGTCATCATATCCCTCACGAGCGCTTTTGAAGAGCAGGAAAAACAACCCGCCTGCTAGCGCCAGACTGAACACCACACCAAGTCCATACGCGATCCAGCCATGCATTGTCAGATTAACACCGAGGTCGGCCCACATGGTCGACACGGCCCACGCAGTGAAGGCCAGCCCGAGAATGGCGGCAAGTATCAGCAATAGGGTCGACTTCATGGTTTCGACCTAGAGATGATCCGATTAATGTCCACACACAAATCGCTCAGACAGCGTCTTTGCCGCGCCTATCCATTAATCATGACTGAAATGAAACCTCAAAAAACGCCTGAATTCCTTGCATCGCGCGAGAACTGGTTATTAAGTCTTTAACGGCACAATTCTTGAAAGCGTTTCACCAGAAGGCTGTAGAAACAGTGCGCCCTTAGTGGCGCCGTGGGAGTAAACCGACGTGTTGAAGACAATGTCAGACGGAAAACGCCATTTTGTTGCGGCAGGACTGGTGGCTGGCCTGGTGGCCACAGCGATCATTTCTGTCAGCCAGCAAACGCCCGCAAAGGACGCGCCGACACCCGAGCCGGTCGAAGTCGCAAGCTTGGCGTCGATCGCAATTTCGCCGGAAGATTATGGGGTGGCCGAACCGCTTGATGTTCGGCCGACCAAATTGAAGCGTCGTGAAACCCTATCTGATGTCATCAAGCGCCTCGATTTGCCCGGTAATGATGGCCATCGCGCTCTGTTAAGCCTGACCAGTACAGATTTGTTGGATGCGCGGCGTGTTCGCCCGGGGCTCGAAGTCACTGCTCATGTCGCCGACGATTCC
>JBCCDZ010000118.1:0-9070 GCA_039030525.1 Pseudomonadota bacterium
CCCCGAACCGCTCGCTGAGCCCGCGCGCCTTTACCATTGTTATGGCCGTTATCGTGGCGATGAGCTTCTTTGCGGGCCTGGCTTTTGTCTCTATGGGGGCGTTTCCAGTGATCGGCTTCTTTGGCCTTGATGCGCTGGTCATTTGGTTGGCGTTTCAATGGAGCTTCCGCTCCCTGAAACAAGAAACGCGGGTTCGCGTGACGGCGCAGCAGATTGATTTGTTGCATACCCGGCCCGGACAGAAGCCGCGCGAGGCGCGCCTGCCGACAGCATTCACCCGCATTCAGCTGGATTTTCCCGACCGACGGCCGAGCGAACTCAAGCTGGCGCACGCTGGCAAGGCTTGGGTGATTGGCCGCTTTTTGACGCCAAGCGAACGCAAAAGTCTGAAAACCGCGCTCGAATCCGCGATTGGACAGGCGCGAAGCGAACGCCACCCCGCATAAAAATGAAAAAATGACGCATGCGTCATAGTTTTTTCATTTTAGCTGTGTTACGCTGACGCCAACGTCATATTTGCGGCGGATAATGATCGCATTCACGGAGGCTCCAGATGGCAGACACGCTGACCAAGATTCCCCATAATCTCGAACGCCCGACAATCACGGCGCGCGAACCTTTACACCCTGGTTATCTCGAATTCGATGCGCCGATCCCGGACACATCCAGCATTCCACTCGATGAAATGAACCTGATCGATCCCGAGATCTGGCGCAAAGGCGCCTATTGGGAATTGTTCAAGCGGATGCGCGACAATGATCCGCTACACTGGACTGAAGACAGTTTTGCGGGCGGCTTCTGGTCTGTCACGCGCTATGAAGACGTGATGAAGATCGACATTGATCACAAACGCTTCTCGTCCAGCTGGGAACATGGCGGCATCGTTCTGGGTGAGCCGATCGAAGATTTCGAACTACCAATGTTCATCGCCATGGATGAGCCGAAGCATTCTGAGCAACGCAAGACTGTTCAGCCGGCCGTGGCGCCGAACATGCTGAAAGACTTTGAGCCGATGATCCGTGCTCGCACCAAGGAAATCCTGGATACAGTGCCCGTCGGCGAGCCATTTGATTGGGTCGATACCGTATCGATTGAGCTGACCACGATGATGCTCGCAACGCTGTTCGATTTTCCATTCGAAGATCGCCGCAAGCTGACGCGCTGGTCGGATGTTTCGACCAATCGCGAAAATCCGGATATCTGCCCTGGCGGGGAAGAGCAGTGGCGCGAAGAATTGATGGAATGCCTCGGCACTTTCATGGAGCTGTTCCAGAAGAAACAACAAGAGCCATTGCGCAATGATCTGATGAGCCTGCTGGCGCATGGCGAAAAGACCAAGAACATGACGCCGATGGAATTGCTTGGCAATGTCATCCTGCTCATCGTTGGCGGTAATGACACGACCCGGAACTCGATGACGGCGTCGGTCTATGGCCTCAACAAATTCCCCGAAGAATATGCCAAGCTGAAAAATGACCCATCTCTGATCCCGAACATGGTGTCAGAAGTCATTCGCTGGCAAACGCCGCTGGCTTTCATGCGCCGCACCGCGCTGGAAGACGTCGAAATGCACGGCAAGACGATCAAAAAAGGCGATCAGATCGCCATGTGGTATGTCTCCGGCAATCGCGATGAGCGGTTCTGGGATGAAGACCCGAACAAGCTGATCATCGATCGCAAACAGGCGCGTAACCATCTCTCATTCGGCTTCGGCATCCACCGTTGCGTCGGCAACCGCCTGGGCGAGCTGCAGCTGCGTATTCTGTGGGAAGAGATTATGGAGCGTTTCAGCCATATCGAAGTGCTGGACGAGCCAAGCCTGACCTCAGGTGCCTTTGTTAAAGGCTATACCTGGATGCCGGTCATCTGCCATCCGAAATAGCGGATGAGGCTTAGTCCTCATCGCCTTGAATGACACCAGACAAGAAGCGACGCCCGCCATCCAGGGTGATCGCTTCACCTGTGATAATGGCGCTGTTCGGGCTGGCCAGGAAGCAAGCGGTCTCAGCAATCTCCTCGGCCAATGATGGACGCCCCAAAGGGGTTCGGTCTTTGAGCCACGGTTCGCGGCCCTCGGCGCGGGGGCGGAGCGCCACAATCGCATTCACCCGCACGGCTTCTTCGGCCAGTTCAATGGCTGCGGCTTTGACAATGCCGAGTATTGCATGTTGCGACACCACTTCGCTGAACCAGCCGGGCTGCGCCATCTTTGCACCAAGTGACAAGACGAAGGTGAAGGTCCCGGTTTGCCGCGATCGATCGGCCGCATTCTCAGTTTCCGGGCGCTCGGCAATCAGCTCAGGTGCAAAAACGCGCAAGGCCTGAACCGCGCCGCGCGCTGTTTTCATCAGAACGGTCTCGAAATCTTCCATATCCAGGCCAAGCAGCTGATCTGGATCGGGCAAAGGTGGAATCAGGACAACATTGTCCACGAAACTGTAGGATTCCAGCGCCGCCGCCATGGCGTTGCGCAAGCCGAGCTTGGTATGCACCGCGCCGTGATGGTAAGCGATTTTGTCGCCCGTCGTCTTTTTCAGCTCTTCCAGAAGCGCTGTATCAGGATCGACGGCCAGCACAGCGTGACCTTCGTCGAGAAACCGCCGCACGATCGCGTCTCCGACCGTTTGGCCGAGCCCAATGATCAGGGTTACAGGTTTGTCCATTTGCGCGCTCCCGCCAGCTCATATTCAAGAGCTGATCGGGTCGCGATTGAGCCGATCAGCGCTTAACTCGCGCGCAGCATACCAATCTCTTCTTTAAGCCGAAGTTTCTGTCGCTTGAGATCTTTTATCGTAATATCGTCACCTGCCGGTCGTTTTTCTTCTTCGTGGATCTTTTCGTCGATTTTTGCATGGCGCTTGGTAAGCTCTTCGATCCGACCTTGCAGTGACATAGGCATGCTCCTTCTTGGTAAAACGATCTCTGTGTCTTTATGGCAACAGATAACCATAGGTTGAGGATCGAGTCACGACGTCGGCTCAATCTTTCCCAATTTTAAAAAAATCTTGCGTCCAGAGAGATCACCGCGCCCGCTTTTTTTCGTTTTTGCGGCGAAACATGGTCTCATCTGCCTCGCCGATCAGGCTTGCCGCATCGCGTCCTCGTTGCCACTGCACGGTGCCGCATGAGGCGCCAAGTTGGACTGATTCTATTTGTGTTTCTTCAGCATCGCGCACGGTGAGACTGCTGATAATGACCTCCAGACTCAACGCCTTGGCTTGGGCATCCGAAAGCTCAGCATGGGTCAGAACAATGCCAAACTCGTCACCGCCCAGGCGCCCGACAATGTCGCTCTGGCGGACATTGTCCAACAGAGTCTGTGCAACATGCTGGATGACCCGGTCGCCGGTCGCATGACCGAACCGATCATTGATCAGCTTGAACCGATCCAAATCGATAAAAATCAAGCATAGCGGCGTGCCATAGCGCTCCGCCAAAGAGATTTCCCGGGTCACTTCGCGCTCGAAAGCGCGTCGATTGAAGATTGGGCACAGCGTGTCGCGATCTGCCAGATGTGCTGCGTTTTCCAGCTCGTGCCGCAAGCGCGCGCGATCTTCCCTCAGACTCAAGACTTCGCCCGCCAGCGCTTCAACCGCCACGCGTACATTTCGCGGCAATGCATCCGGATTCAGCCCGATGGCGGTCACAAGATCTCGCCGGGCTTTTTGCCTTACATCTTCTTCCGTCAGATCAGGAATATGCTCGACTGAGTCTGCCATCCTGAAAGTCTAATAGATATGCACTGCAACGCCTAGTGGTGACATGGTTGACGCGGCAAGGAAGGTTTTTATGTTGCGCGCTTTGAAGCGGGGGAATCAATGTCCCGAACCTCGAACAGTGACACGCCTGTCGTCGGCGTCATCATGGGCAGCCAATCCGATTGGCCCGTCATGCAAAAAGCATGTGATATTCTTGATGAGCTGGGGGTCGCTTTTGAAGCAAAAATTGTCTCCGCCCACCGCACACCGGATCGTCTGTTTGATTATGCCAAGGCCGCGAAGGCCCGCGGTCTCAAGGTCATAATTGCGGGCGCGGGCGGTGCGGCTCATTTGCCCGGCATGGCCGCATCGATGACGCCGCTTCCTGTTTTGGGGGTTCCGGTACAATCGAAAGCGCTGAATGGCATCGATAGCTTGCTCTCAATTGCGCAAATGCCGAAAGGAATTCCCGTCGGGACATTGGCGATTGGGGAAGCGGGCGCCGCCAATGCGGGCATTCTGGCCGCGTCCATTATCGCTCTGGACCAGTCTGATGTGGCCGCCAAGCTTGATGCATTCCGGGCCGCTCAGTCGGCAGCGGTGCAGGAGTCTCCGGACACATGAGCGCTCTGAAAGCTGGCGCGACGATAGGTATACTCGGCGGCGGTCAACTTGGCCGGATGCTGGCCAGCGCGGCGGCGCAACTGGGCTTTGATGTATCGATTTATTGTCCCGAGAAAGATTGCCCGGCCGCACGCGTGTCGGCCAGCCATTTTGAAGGCGCTTATGAAGACTCTGAAGCGCTGCTGGCTTGGGCGAAGACGTGCGATACTGTCACCTACGAATTCGAGAACGTCCCGGTCAGCGCTGCTGAAGCATTGATTGCTGCCGGTATCCTTGTCCGGCCCGGGGCGAAGCCTCTGGAAGTTTCTCAGGACCGGGTTGTTGAAAAGACCTTTTTGCAATCCTGCGGCATCGAAACCGCCGGCTTCGCGACGATTGATCAGGCGCCGGATATCGCCGCGCCGATTGACCAGTTTGGCGGGCAGGGCATTTTGAAAACCCGCCGTGATGGCTATGACGGCAAAGGGCAGGCCAGGCTGGAAGCTGGCGACGATTTCGAGGCGGCCCATCATTCACTCGGTCACGCGCCCTGCATCCTCGAAGCCATGGTGCCATTCGTCTGCGAGGTTTCGGTCATCATTGCGCGCGATGAGGCCGGCAATTCTCTTTGCTATGACGTACCACGCAATGAGCATGTGAACGGCATACTCCGGAAATCCACGGCGCCAGCAAATGTCGATAACGGCGTGTCCGAGCGGGCTTGCGCAGCAGCAAAAGCGCTGGCGGACGCGCTCGACTATATTGGCGTTCTGGCGCTTGAATTCTTTGTTCTGGAAGATGGGTCCTTGCTGGCGAATGAATTTGCGCCGCGCGTCCACAATTCAGGACATTGGACGCCCGAGGCGTGCGCAACCGGTCAGTTCGAACAGCATATTCGCGCGGTCGCGGGATGGCCGCTGGGAGACGTGACACGCTACCACAAGGTCGAGATGTTGAACTTGCTGGGCGAAGAAGCTCTGGCCCCGCCAGAGGCATTGTTCGCAGATGCGGTTCTGACCCTATATGGCAAACGCGACGCCAAGCCTGGCCGCAAAATGGGGCATCTGGTCAGACGTCTCGCTTGAACGCGAAGAATCGATATCCCAGGAATGACAGGCTATTCGCAAATGCCGAGGAGATGAGCAGCGCCATAAGCGGCGTTAGATTCTCAATGGTCAACAGAAGCCCGGCATAGATTGCGTAATTCACCGAGGCAACGGTGATCGCAACAATGAAATATCTCAGCCCTTCCGAGGTCTGGCTGGTATTGCTGGCGCCAAACGTCATCGCACGGTTCAATCGCCATGTTGTCACCATCGCAGTCGCGATCGCGAACAGGCGGGCGAGCAGGGCGTCGACGCCGAAATGTACGAGCAGCAAAGTCAGGCCGAAATCGACGACGAAACCAATCATGCCGACAATCGCAAACTTTCCGAACTGCCCCAGCAGTTGGCGAATCATCTGTTCCAATCCGGGTTCTGCAGGCTCAGGAATACAGCCCGCTTGGCTTCGATGCGCGCGCGCGCCAGGCTGTCCAGAATGAGACCGGAAGCCGCCAATACTGTTGCTGTAATCACCAGACCAGTGGCCAAAATTGCGGTCGGGAAGCGTGGCACCAGCCCGGTTTGCGCATAGGTTGCGATCAATGGCAGCGCGAGGATCGCCGCGAGCCCAATAAGCCCTAGCCCGATCGTGCCAAAGAAGGCCGCCGGACGCGTTTCCTTCGTCAACATGGCGAACATGCCAAGAATGCGAAAGCCATCGCGGAACGTGCGCAGCTTGGATTGGCTGTCCTCCGGGCGCACGCCATAAATGGTTGGTCGTTCCAGTGTCGGGATGCCGAGTTCACTGCAATGCACCGACATTTCAGTCTCAATTTCGAATCCGCTCGAAACAGCGGGGAAAGACTTCACAAAACGGCGCGTGAAGACACGATAGCCGGAGAAAATGTCCGAGAATTGTTTACCGAACAGGCGGCCATAAATCTTGTTAAACAACTTGTTGCCAAAAGCGTGACCTTCTCGGCCAGCATCTTTGGTCACATCCGCGCGCGTACCGACCACCATGTCGACATGATTGCGTTTGAGCAGTTCGATCAGTGTGGGCGCGATCGCGGCGTCATAGGTGTCGTCGCCATCGACCATCAAATAGATATCCGCTTCGACATCCGCGAACATGCGGCGGACCACATGGCCTTTGCCTTGACGTTGTTCGGAGCGAACAATCGCTCCGGCGTCGCGCGCGACCTGAACAGTATTATCGGTCGAATTGTTATCGAACACGTAGATATCCGCACCAGGTAGCGCCAGACGGAAATCCTCAATGACTTTCGCGATCGTCACAGCTTCATTGTAACAGGGGATGGTTACAGCAACCCGCGTTGGGGTGGGTTCTGCCGTCGGAACAGGCCGTGGGGCATTTGCCTCTTGCCGCATGGTCGAAGCCTTTCGGTAACTTCCATGTGTGATAGCTCGATTAAGCTTAAAGACAGGTAAGGCTAAGGCGACAATTCCCTAATGGCTTCTTCACTTTTCCGCCGCGATGGCGCACTTGCCGATGGTAAATGGATGTTGTGGGGCTTTGGCCTGATCGCCATTGCCCTTCTGTCACGCAGCATTCCAGAACTGATGAGCGGCGTGCTGCCCGGTCTTGATGACATGATGCGGCTACAACAAGTCCGCGACTTGTTGGCGGGTCAATCCTGGTTCGTCGTCGATCAGTCTCGTCTGTTGACGCCCGAGGGTGGCAATATGCACTGGTCACGGCTGCCGGACCTGTTCCTGGCAGGGTTCATTTTCGTCATGCAACCGATCATTGGGCAACAGTCCGCGGAAGCGCTGGCGGTCACGATCTGGCCTTTGACCCTGCTTGCCTGTGCGTTTGGCTTATTATGTCTCATCATGCAGCGATTGGGCGTGAACCGAGCCGGGCAAATCTGTGGTCTGTTCTTTTTCACCGGCTCTGCCGCATTCTATAATTTCTGGCCCGGCCGTATCGACCATCATGGCTTCGTGGCGGTGCTGATATTGATCGGCTTCGCGGCTTTGCTGTCGAAACACTACACGGCCCGTTCAGGGATAATTCTGGCTTTCAGTCTCTGCGCAGCCCTCACCATCGCGATTGAAGCTTTGCCTTATGCCGTCGGACTGATCGCCATTCTTGGCCTGTTCTGGATTGTGCGGGGGCATTTGGAAGGGGTTCGACTGTCGACATTCGGGCTGGCTCTGATGGCCTTCGCGACTTTGTTCTTGATCTTCGATGCGCCCGGCCTGGGCGACAGGCGCATGGTGTGTGACGCGTATGGCATCTCGCACTGGGCCGCTTTGTCTTTTGGCGGCGGTTTGCTGGCGATACTCGGCGTGATTGGCGGATGGTTTGATACCTGGCCTAAACGCCTGGCGGCAGGCGCGCTGGCCGCTGCTCTGACCCTTGGCGTTTTCGTCGCCGTCAATCCGGCCTGCTTTGGCGATCCTTATGCCGCCGTGCCGGACTCTGTACGTACCTCCTGGCTCAATGCTGTCGCGGAGGCGCAGACCTTGCCGCAACTCTTGCAAAGTGAAGTCGACCGTGTGGTCTGGGTGTATGTGTTTCTCGTTGCTGCCACCCTGGCCAACATCTGGATGATTGTCCGGGCGCAACCTGAGCAAAGACTACCGCGGATTGGTAGCTTCCTGTTGTTGGCGCTCGCCATTGCGGCAACCGTCTGGCAATTGCGCGGGCAATCATTCTCGCACCTGTTTGCAGTGATCGGGGCAGGCTGGTTGGCAGGGCAGATGTTCTCCGCTTGGCGTACAAAAGGCGGCCCTGGCCCATTGCTTATGTTTGCCGTGTCCGGGCTCCTCTTGTCGCCAATGGTTTGGCGAAACCTTGGTGCCAGCATGGTCCCCGCGGCAGAGCCGACCGAGATGGCAGAATCGATGAGCATGGACTGTATCGCCCCAGAGAATTTTCACGCTCTGGCAGAAATGCCCGACATGCGTATCCATACGCCGATCGATTTGGGCATCCCGGTCTTGCTGCGCACACCGCACGAGGTCTTCGTCGGACCATATCATCGCAATGTTGAAGGGATCGAGCGTGCAAATATGGTGCTGATCGGCGCGCCTGAAGCCGCCCAGCAACGGCTCCTGACGATGGGTGCGACCCATCTGGCCTATTGCAATCGCTTAGGAGAGACCGATCGATATGGTCGACTCTGGCCGGAGAGCTTGGCGGCACAACTGAATCGCGGCGACATTCCAGCCTGGCTGGAGCCAGCCGATGAGCTGACCGAGAGCGATGGTATTGTTCGCCTTTATCGCGTCACCTCCGACTGACAGCCAGGCCTGCGACGTTGACCCTGTAACGGGTTTGCGCCAAAGGAGGCCATGACAAAACTAAACAATCCAAAAGACATCATAAATGAGCTTGAAAAGCTCTACTCCCAGTCCGTCGAAGCCTTATGCGCTGCGCTGCAGGACTATCTTCATGAGGGCAAAACACCCGATCCGGAAGCCCGCGCCAGTGGCGCCTTCTGCTATCCCGAGCTAATTATACGCTACAATCCGGATGGCCCCCCGCCGCCTATTTCACGTGCCTTCGGGAAAATGTCCGAGCCGGGCACCTATTCGACCACGATCACACAACCCGAATTCTATCGCCACTATCTGGTTGAGCAGCTCGAGCCGCTCTTGCGCGATTATGATGTGGACGTCGAAGTTCAACGCTCCACAGCTGAAATCCCATATGCCTATGTCTGGGAGCAAGGGCAGGCGAGCGGACTGGATGAG
>JBCCDZ010000119.1:0-9043 GCA_039030525.1 Pseudomonadota bacterium
GAGACCCTGGCGCGCACCTGTGTTGACGCTTGAGCGCCGCCGCGATGATATGGTTCGGGCGTAAGAATCCATAAATTGCGGTGGGAACTCGACCTTATGAAGTCCTTTTTCTCTGATATCCAATCCTCCCATACGCCAGCGCGCGAACTGCAAAATGGCGCTTTGGTCCCGCATGCAGAATCGCAAGCACGGGTCGACGCGATCCTGGACGTGTTGCCGGACCGGCAATCGCCGATGGATTTCGGCGAAAGTCCCATTCTGGCGGTGCATGATTCTGGCTATGTGGATTTCCTCAAACGCGCACATAAGGATTGGGTGGCGGCGGGACGTCCAGGCGACGCGTTCCCTTATGTGTTTCCCATTCGCGGGCGCCGCCCCCTCAACCTGAACCGTATCGATGCTGAGCTGGGGCAGTATTGCTATGATTGCGGAACGCCGGTCGCAGCAGGCACATGGGCCGCGGTGTATTGGAATGCGCAGACGGCCCTTACCGGCCTCGACGCGGTGTTAAATGGCGCGAAGCGGGTCTTTGCCTTCTGTCGTCCGCCCGGCCATCACGCAGGGCGCGATTATATGGGCGGCTACTCTTATCTCAACAATGTCGCGATCGCGGTCGAACAGGCGCGCCAGAGCGGGGCTTCGAAAGTCGCTGTCCTCGATGTCGACTATCATCACGGCAATGGGACGCAGGATATTTTTTATACGCGGAGCGATGTACTGACCGTATCCTTGCATGCGGATCCGACCACCGACTATCCATTTTACTGGGGCCACGCGGATGAGGCAGGGGAGGGCCGAGGCAGCGGCTATAATCTCAACTTGCCGATGCCGCGAGGCACCAAATGGCCCGCGTATCGTGCCAAGCTCGTCGAGGCGATTGAACAGGTCCAAGCCTTTGCGCCGGATCTATTGATCGTCCCATATGGCGCTGACACATATGCTGGTGACCCGATCAGCTTCTTTGACATCGAGACCGCGGATTATACAGCCATGTCGTCGCTGATCGCGGCGCTCGATTTGCCGACGCTCATTTGTATGGAGGGGGGCTATGCGGTCGACGCTTTAGGCGCCAATGTACAAGCCTTTCTGCGTGGGTTCGAAGCCTAGGTCCAATGCTCTTTCAACAGAGCGGATAGAATGTCGGCCCGTTCGATAATCGACCAGTGGCCCGTATTGGCCTGTTTTTCCAATCTCGCGCCTGTGGCTGCACAAAACTTGTCGGCGATCCAGGTCGGGACATAAGGATCATCTTCGCCCCAGAAGACCAGGCCGCGCTCTGGCAGGTTCTTGGTCTCGTCCCACCATTCGGTGCCAACCATTTTGGCAGATCGGTAAAGTTTCAATATCGCCTTGCGCATATCCTGGGTCCAGTGACTGGCTTCCTTGGACGCCAGGTCCGCGGGAATGCCGGCTGCGTGCAGCGCTTTGCACAAGGCTTCTTTGCGCGTCACGGCCATGATCATCTCACCGATGACGGGGGTTTGCCACATGCGGGCCATACGGTGCCACTGATAGTCAGGATGCGGCAAAGCATTCGCGACGCACCAGCTGTTCACCAGATCAGGCCGCAAACTGGCGACACGAATGGTGATGATCGCGCCCCAGTCATGCCCGACCAGGTCGACCGGGCCGGCTTCGGCGTGGGCGTTCTCGATTTCGCCGATATACCAGTCGACATAAGCCTCTTTGGTCGATGTGAATCCTTGCGGCACCGGGGTGACAAAACCTGGCATTGCTGGTGCGCGATGGGCGTCGGCACTCAGCCCGAGTTCTGCGATCAGCGGATCCCACATTGCCGGGGTATCCGGTACGCCATGTAAAAACAGCTTCAGCCCCATATTGCTTCCCCTAAGTAAGACTTGTTTCAAGCCAGTTTGAGGGACATTGTGGCGAAGAACAAGGAGGATCGAAGCATGAAAACCGCCATTACGGAAATGTTTGGTATTGAGCACCCGATTATTCAGGGTGGCATGCACTTTGTGGGCTTCGCTGAAATGGCCGCAGCTGTCTCTAATGCCGGTGGTTTGGGGATCATTACGGGACTGACTCAGAAGACGCCCGAAGATCTCGCCAATGAGATCGCGAAGTGTAAGGACATGACGGATAAGCCGTTTGGCGTGAACATCACGTTCCTGCCAACGCTGAACCCACCGGATTATCCGGCGATCGTCAAAGCGGTGATTGATGGCGGCGTGAAAGTGGTTGAAACGGCTGGACGTAATCCGGCGCAGGTTCTGCCGCATCTCAAAGATGCCGGGATCAAAGTTATCCATAAATGTACGTCAGTGCGGCACTCGCTTAAAGCTCAGGACATTGGTTGTGATGCGGTGTCCGTCGATGGCTTTGAATGCGGTGGGCATCCCGGCGAGGATGATATCCCGAACATGATACTGTTACCGCGGGCCGCGGATGAGCTGGACATTCCATTCGTATCTTCCGGCGGTCAGGCCGATGGGCGTTCTCTGGTCGCCTCGCTGGCCATGGGCGCAGAAGGTATGAATATGGGCACCCGGTTCATCGCGACGAAGGAAGCACCGGTTCATGAGAATGTGAAAAATGCGATTGTTGCGGCATCTGAGCTCGATACTCGTTTGGTCATGCGGTCTCTGCGCAATACAGAACGCGTGCTGACCAATGATGCGGTTGAGCGTTTGCTCGAAAAAGAGAAACTGCTCGGCGACAAGCTCAAATTTGAAGACATTATTGATGAAGTTGCCGGCGTCTATCCGCGCATCATGATGGATGGCGAAATGGATGCAGGGGCCTGGTCCTGTGGCATGGTGGCCGGACTGATCTATGATATCCCGACCTGTAAAGAATTGATCGATCGGATCATGACGGAAGCGGATCAGATCATCAATGCGCGCCTGGCTGGCTTCATGAAGGGCACGGTCAACGCATAGACTTGCCAAATGGCTAAGTTGAACGGCCTGCGGGGCAGACCTGGCAGGCCGTTTGTTTGGAAGGACAGAGCATGAGCAATATTCAGGGCCGTGTGGCCTTTGTGACGGGTGGGGCGAGCGGATTGGGCTTGTCTATGGCGCGCAGCTTTCTGCGCCGCGGTGCGAGCGTGATGCTGGCTGATCGTGATGCGGAGGGGTTGGAGCGCGCGGTCGCAGATCTGTCGCAAGACAGCAATGCTGTCTCATCTGTTGTGTGCGACGTTGCCGATGCTGGCGCGCTCGAAGATGCGGCCCAGAAGACGGTCGATCATTTTGGCAAAGTCCACATTGTCGCGAACAATGCAGGTGTTGGCCTGGGCGGCCAACCCGGCGAGATACCGATACAAGACTGGCGCTGGATTGTGGATATCAACCTGATGGGAGTTGTGCACGGCGTTGAACTGTTCACGCCGCTCATCCAGGCGCATGGCGAGGGCGGCCATTTCATCAATACGGCCTCTATGGCGGGACACGTCGCGCCGGGCGGCATGGGCCCTTACAATGCCACGAAATATGCTGTGGTCGGTTATTCAGAGAGCCTCAAAGCGGAATTGATGCCGCATAAGATTGGCGTCAGCGTGCTTTGTCCAGGTTGGGTGCGAACCAATATCCACACGACAGGCTTCGGGCGCCCGTCGAATACAGTCTCGCTCGAAGAGGCGCAGGCAGACCCGCAATTCCAGGAAATGGATGCCGTGATCAAAGGCGGGCTCGATCCTGACAAAGTGGCCGATTGGGTGTCGGAATGCGTTGAAGCCAATCGGCTTTACATCTTCACGCACGAAATCATGAAAATCGGCATTGATATGAAATACGCCCAGATCAAAGCCGACTATGATGCCATCATCGAAGATGGACGGTTCAACGATTAGACGTTAGCGTCTATCAGATCCGTCTCGCGCTGAATGTGATCTGCGATAGGTTCAGACACCTGGCACGCCTGCGCGTCGCGCAGCGCTGCCTTGGCGGCTTCCAATTCTCCATTGGCTTGCGCCAGTTTCGCAATCGCGAGATGATACCCGGGAAAACGCTGAGCGCGGCGCTCGCGGCCAAGTGCGCCGAGGGTTTTCGCCGCGGCCTCCCGGTCGCCTGAGTAGATCAGGCTGACGGACCAGTTTACCGATACAGCCAGCGACGGCGCATGCTGGTTCAGAAGCGCGTATAGCCGCGCGATGGCAGGCCAGTCGGTTTCTTCCCACACGGTCGCCTGGGCGTGCAGCGATGCGATCGCTGCTTCAAGATGATAACGCGTCAGTTCGGTGCTGGATGTCGCTGCGTCGAGCTGTGCGACCGCATCAACAATCATGTGCCTATCCCAAAGCGTTCGATCTTGATGTTCAAGCGTGACGAGTGTGTGGCTGCCGGAATCGCGTGCGGGCAATCGGGCGGTTTGGAACAGCAAAAGCGCGTGCAAGGCGTGATGCCCCGCAGTCTCGCCTTCCGTTTGCGCCATCAATCCTTCCGACAATCGAACCGCTTCACGGCACAAATCTTCGCGGACTACGGCGGTCCCGCGACGCGGCAGGAATCCCCAGGCGAACATCAAGTAAATGAGTTTTAACAAGCGCGGCAGGCGATCCTTCAAGGCGAATCGCGTGGGATAACGTGCCAATTCTCCGGATTGCGCGCGCAATTGCCGTTTGGCGCGAGACAGTCGCTGCGACAGCGCATCTTCGGTGAGAAAGAACAAAGCGGCGGTTTCTGCAGCGGTGAACCCGCACACGGTTTTCAAGGCCAGGAAGAGCTGATCTTGCGGCGCCAGCTCTGGATCGCAGCACAAGACCATGAGATCGAGCTCCGGATCGCTCAACGACGGCGTGATCACGTCTTCATCATTGCTCACCAGGTCCCAATCATCATCCACGCCCAGATCTCGCGCGGACCGACGGATGCGATCGATCGCGGTGTTTCCGGCCACGCGTCGGAGCCAGGCGCGCGGATTGTCAGGGATGCCTTTATACGGCCAGGTCGCTAAGGCTTTGAGGATGGCGTCCTGGGCGACATCTTCCGCCAGATCGACTTTGCCGGGACCCAATCTGGAAACGAGGCTGGAAATCAACCAGCCTCGCTCCCGTCTGATCGTTTCATCCAGTAGAGCGTGAATATCCGTTGCGGTCATCACTCGTCCGCCGAAGCGTCCGTCTGCCGAATGAGGATGGTCTCATTGTGCTTCATGTGAGGATGGCTGCGAGCGATTTCGACCGCTTCATCATAATCCGCGGCATGGATCACCATATAGCCGCCGAGGATTTCCGCGACTTCCGCGAAGGGGCCGTCATGCACTTCGATAGAGCCGGACTTATTGGTGACAATCTTGCCGCCCTCATCAAGCAGTTTTTCACCGCCTTCGAACTTGCCTTTCGCGCTCATTTCTTCGACCCAACCGATATAGTCTTTCATCAGGTCCATGAATTCAGCTTCACCGAGTTTGGTGTAGCGATCCGGGGCATGCGGTAGCATCAAAACAAATTTGGCCATATAAAAATCCTCCCTCCAGAGGTCTGATTGAAGATCCTGCTGGATTGCAGCATCTGTCAACAAGACGTTTGAAGAGAGGATATTCTGACAATCAGCCAGAAAAAATTATGTCAGCGCTGCAGCCGCGTTGATAGCCGCTGCAATAGCGGCCTCATCCATCGACTTGTCGACTGTTGAAATCACTTCACCACTGTCCAGGTTCACCAAGTACAAGCGTCCGGTTTTGATCTTCTCTGAGAATGTTGCGCGCATGGCGCTTGCCACACCCAAGGTTTCCGCGTCTGTAAAGAACGCATCGGCGTCACGCGACGTATAGTCGATGGTGGCAAATTCAACGCCGTCAAATGTATTTGCTGCTTGGACCGCTTTCACCTTCGGGTCGAGCGCTTTGCAGCTGCCGCACCAGTCGGCATAGCTCAGCACGGCGAGCACGCGCGTGTCTTCAGCCGGCGTGGTGACAGCGGCCCGTTCGGAAGCCGGGACGTCGGCTTGGCTACAGGCGGCCAGTAGGGCAGCGGAAGTTGCCGCAAGAATGAATCGCATGGGAGGAGCTCCTTTGAGTTACGCCAACCCCTTAGCATGCTGGTCTATACTCAGACCTCACATTCGCGTTATCCGCGGGCCTCTTCGGCGCCCCGCCTTGCCAGTTCATCTGCCGTTTCATTGCCTTCGTCGCCGGCATGCCCTTTGACCCAGACCCATTTGATTTCGTGCCGAGCGCACGCCTCTTCTAAGGCCTGCCACAGGTCTTTGTTCTTCACGGGCTTCTTGGCGGCCGTTTTCCAGCCATTTTTCTTCCATCCATGTATCCATTTGGTGAGCCCGTCTTTGACATAAGTGCTATCGGTATGAAGGGTCACGGCGCTCGCCTTTTTCAACGCGTTCAGCGCTTCGATCGCCGCCATAAGCTCCATGCGATTGTTTGTCGTATCGGGCGTGCCACCGTAAATTTCCTTGCGCCGTTTGCCAGAGATCAAAAGCGCACCCCAGCCGCCAGGACCTGGGTTGCCGCTGCACGCACCATCTGTCCATATCTGAATATCTGATGTTCCCATGCGCGGGAGTTGGGAGAATTTGAGCGCAGCGTCAAGGATCAGAAAACGTCGACCTGAATCTGTTTGACCTGTTCGGCTGGCCGAACAATGCCGCGGAAGATCGCGCCGCAAATCAAGCCCGCGACAGCGCCGATGATGGCGCCAGTTGCAAATCCGCCGAGTGTGGCGAGCGGGTTCATATCGATGAGCAGAAATGAAGCTATGCCTGTGGTCGACCCGACCAGGAAACCGCCCCAAATGGCGCCCCAGCGATAATAAGGTTGTGGCCTGACAATGCCGCGTCGTGGGAAGCGACCAAGCGAGAACCACATCGCGACCCACGCCGCCGGTACCGTGAAATAGGCGAAGTACCAATTCATCGCTGACATCAGGGTGGCAAACCCTATCCCTTGCAAAAAGCCCTCATCGGAGAAAATCAAACCCGCATCGCGTCCAAACAGGCTGGAAATCTGAAAGCCCAGGAATAACAGGATGACTCCAATTAAGGTCACCAGGACGCAAGCGGCCATGCCGCACAGAAAACTCGCCAGACCGATCCGCTTCAGTCGTGTCACGGTTGGCACGGTATAGGCCGCTTGGTCCGGATCAGAATCTTGATCACGGGCCATGACAGTTCCATTTGGACCGAACTCAACCATTTCGTGCACCTTTTTGATCAGCATTGCGTGCCATCTGTCGCCAGAATAGCCAGCAATCTGTCCCTGACGAGGCGGCAATTGGGTTGGAATTAGGTTGTCGGGCGGGTTGCGAATGCGGTAGGCAAAGCAAATGAAACAAAGCCCTACAGCCGCAATTTGCCTGATCGGAGATGAGCTTCTGTCAGGTCGAACCCGGGACATCAATACCCAGACGATCGCGAAATATCTGGCGCCGTTCGGAATTCCAGTGAAAGAGGTGCGTATCGTCCCGGATGAGCAAGATCGGATCGTTGCCGCCGTAAATGCGCTACGTGCAGAGTACGCCTATGTATTCACGACCGGGGGGATTGGGCCGACGCACGATGATATCACCGCTGATGCGATCGCAGCAGCGTTCAAGGTTGGGATTGGCGAACACCCTGAGGCAGCGGCGCTGCTTGAAGCGCGCTATCAGGAAATGGGAACCGAATTCACGCCTGCACGTAGGCGCATGGCGCGGGTGCCTGACGGTGCGACTTTGATCGAGAATCGGGTTTCTGGCGCGCCAGGATTTCAAACGGGCAATGTGTTTGCGCTGGCGGGTGTTCCGAAAATTGTTGAGGGCATGCTCGACGATATCGGCCACCGATTGGAATCAGGCACGATCGTCAACAGTATCACGGTCCGAGGGGCGGGGCTTCGCGAAGGAGATCTTGCCGAATCACTCGCACAGCTCTCGGAACGATACGCGGATGTCAGTATCGGGTCTTATCCATGGTTTCAGACGCTTCAGGACCACGGCGTTGCCCTGATCGCACGCGGGACTGATCCGGATCAGCTCGAACAAATTCGCGGCGAATTGAATGCTCTGGTGAGAGCGCAGGGCGTAGAACCAGAGAATCTTGAGGGCGAGGCCTGAGGGCATCGAATTCTAGCGCGCGAATGGTGCGCCGACGAAGAACACAGAAAATGGAAAGAACAACATGTCTGAGAGCATAGTACTGATTGAAAAAGATGGGCCGGTCGCGATTGTAACCATGAACCGACCCGATGCGCTAAACGCATTGAGCCGCGCGCTGCGAGCAGAATTGGTCAGTACGTTTGCAGATTTGGCTGAAGATGATTCGATTCGCGCTGTCGTCCTCACGGGCGCCGGACGTGCATTCACCGCGGGTGTCGATCTAAAAGAGGCCGGTCAGACGGGCTTCGCTTTGGGGGCTGATGGTGGCGAAATCGACCTCGCCAAAGGGCTGTCTGCTTATCCGTGGCCGATTATTGGCGCGATTAACGGGTTTGCCATTACGGGCGGGTTTGAATTGGCGTTGATGTGCGATGTTCTTTTGGCGTCGGAGCACGCCAAGTTCGCTGACACGCATGCCCGCGTGGGGATTATGCCAGGTTGGGGATTGAGTCAGAAGCTTGCACGCTTGATCGGGACCAGTCGCGCCAAGGAACTCTCGTTTTCAGGAAATTTTCTCGACGCGCAAACAGCGGAGCGTTGGGGTTTGGTGAACCGTGTCTACACGGCCGAAGAGTTGGTGCCATCAGCGGTTAAGCTGGCGCATGAAATGGCATCTTGCGATCCGGTGCTGCTACGCAATTACAAAAAAATAATCGACGATGGCTTTGCCACCACATTTGGTGAGGGCCAAAGGCTCGAAGTTACACGATCAGCTGAGCATGCTGCGGGTGTAACCGCCAAGAGCGTAGAAGCCGCACGACAAGCTGTAACCGCACGTGGACGTCGTCAAAACGATTGAATTAAGGCGAATTTCTAGCACGAGTATGGCAGCACCCGGGCCAAAGTGTCATAGCGTTGCAGAATGTGATAGACGCTGTTGCAAATACCACGCGCGGGACTAAAAAAGGGCTTAGGACTGCCATTCTGGAGCCGCTTGGTCTCGCGTTTGCAAAAAAGAACGCGTAGGTTCTGAGTTCTACGGAATGGTCC
>JBCCDZ010000120.1:0-9015 GCA_039030525.1 Pseudomonadota bacterium
CTTCAGCGGGCGCAGAACGCGTACGAGCCGAAGGAGCCCAGTATCGAGAAATAAGTCGTGCCGCGGCATCCACCTGAGCTTGGAGGTTGCGCTTAAAAAAGCGAAAAGTGGTTCGCGGCCAGTTCAACATTTCGCGCCCGATTAGTCCCCGGATTGACGATACCTATAGGTGTTTCAGGTTCAAACCGCAGCGCTGGACAGCATTACGGTTCACCCTAGCTTCGCCAGGCATGCATACACTGTACCATGTTGTCATTCAGGCTAAAAAATCAACGTAAAAACGGCAACCCAGAAGGCGCTGCACAAAGTTAACACAGCCAAAGTCACCCACCGCAAGGGCCACTTTCGAGATCGTGATCGGCGTGGTCGCTCCGAAACCAGTTCGTCATGCGTTCGCAGCGTCCCCGCGGTGCCTGATCTAACTTCTTCCTGACGCGTGAAAAAGCTCATTCATGTACCATCCGGCTCTGTTATAGGGGGAGTGTAGGGCGTGGTCGTTGATGACGTGTTAATCAAAAAAGAACTCAGAAACCTGTTTCTGCTTTAGTGTGACCTAGATCATAGCTAGCACGTTTCCAGAAGGTGAGGATATAAACTTCTGTAATGACTTGGAATTCAAGAGAAAATGGTGAAGCAGGGTCGGCACCCATACATATTGCGTTGGTCATTGCCGCATTAGTGATTCCACTGTGGTCGGCGATTTCCACGCAAGGGTCATATGCCCGAATCCAAGCCATTCAGGCCGGCGAGACAGATCCATTGGAGCACGCCCAACGCCTGTCAGAACAGCGCTATGTTCAAAACCCGGATGAATGGGTGGCCACCGCGCGCGCGCTTTATGCCGCTATGCCTGATCAATCGGACCTGGTGATTTCTCTATTGCAAAGCCCGCTCGAAGAAATGCCCGATGAATATGAAACATGGGCGTTTCTGGCCTTCGTCAAAAGACAAGCGCCAGACGGGTTCACGGCGGAGGTCGATGCTGACTTGCAACGATCTTTTGCGGCCTGCCCGTATTGCAGCAAATCGTTGATCCGCTGGCGCTTTACGTTTGTGCTCGCAAACTGGGAGGCGACCAGTGAGGAGACCAGGCTGTTTGCCTTTTCTGGCGCTGACTTCTTACGCTGGTGGCATCTCGATTACGATTATTTGGAAGAGGTTCGCAGCGCAGCGATCGCCCGCAATATACCGTTCGATGAGTATCGTCGAAAAATCGACACGCCAGCGCGACCGAATGAGATCGGCTTGGACGCGGACTAGACCTCTATCCCATGCTCAGCCAGCAGCGTGCGAATATTGTTTTTGAACACATCGCCAGAGAACCCGGTCGCATGCTGATAGATCGCATCACTGTCGAACGACATGTTCTCAAACCGTGATACGGCATCGATCAGCGACTCGACGGTTTGAGAGTCAAACAATATGCCAGTTTCGCCATCCACGACGGTATCGAGCGCGCCGCCGCGCCCATAAGCGATGACAGGCCGCCCTGCCGCCATGACTTCGACCGGCACAATTCCAAAATCCTCTTCGCCAGGGAAGACCAGGGCCTTGCATTCTCCGAAGCGGCGTGTCAGGTCTGCGAAATCGACCCGCCCAAGAAATTCGACGGATGGTCCAGCGCGGCGTTGCAGGTCTTTGTTCTGCTCGCCATCGCCAATCACGACAAGTGGCAATCCCAATTTGGTGAAGGCATCCACAACCAGATCAAATCGTTTGTATCCAACCAGCTCGCCGGCCGCCAAATAATAGTCGGCTGGCGTATCGACGCGGGCGCGTGCGAATTCATCCACCGCGACCGGCGGGTGGATCACAGCACTTTCACGGCGATAGAATTTTTCAATCCGTCGCTTCACAAAATTTGAGTTCGCGGCAAACTGGTCGACGCGCGCTGCGCTGGTCACATCCCAGGTCCGCAAGCGATGTGCGATCCCAGGAAACGCCTGACGCGCCAGAAATCCCGCACTGCCAAGATAGTGCGGATACAAGTCCCAAATGTAGCGCATTGGGGAATGGCAATAACAAAGATGGAATGCGTCAGGACGCGTGACCACGCCTTTGGCAGGCCCCGACTCTGATGAGATGACAAGATCAAACTCTGACAGATCAATCTCTTCCAGCGCCCGCGGCATGAAGGGTAAAAGTTTTTGGTATTGCGACGTCGCAAACGGGAACTTCGAAATGAAGGTTGTTTTGATCTCGTGCTTATTCACCGTAGCGCTCAGTTTGGAGCGATCGACAACGTGCGTGAATATCGTGGCCTGCGGAAACATTTCGCATAACGCTTCGAGCACGCGTTCGCCGCCGCGCATATTTGTAAGCCAATAATGAATCAGTGCGACGCGCATGATATCTCCTGGATTATTCCGAAATCGGAATTTTTGAATCCGTACTCAGATAAACCAAGGAGTTTGTCGCCCGGTAAACGTAATCGTGGGTTTATTTGTTATCGGTGCGCCTAGCGTGCGCCGTCGGACAACAAAACCGCAGGTATCGTCATGGCCATGATTTTAATGTCACTGACATAAGACCAATCGGAAACATATTTGACGTCAAGCGCGACCCGTTCGCCATAGCTGGTATCGCTCCGACCGCTCACTTGCCACAGCCCTGTCAAACCAGGCCGAACCTGGCAGTAATGGCCGAAATAATCGCCGTACTTTTCAACTTCGTTCTGTACGATGGGGCGCGGTCCAACGATCGACATCTCGCCTTTCAAGATGTTGATCAACTGTGGCAGCTCATCAAGCGATGACTTGCGCAAAAAATGCCCGAGAGCGGTAATTCGCGGATCGTTGTCTAGCTTCTGAGTTGCCTGCCATTCTCGTCGTGCGCTTGGATCGGACTCGAGCAATTTCCGGAGCTGGACATCCGCGTCCACGACCATGGACCGAAACTTGTAGCACCGAAACTCTTCTCCATCGCGCCCGATACGTTTTTGCTTAAACAGCGCAGGACCACCATCTGAAAGACGGATAAAAAGTGCTAACGGCACCATGACCGGAAGCAAGAAAAACAAAGCCACGGCGGCTATCAAAAAGTCAGTATAACGCTTCAATACGCCATTGGCCCGGTTCTCGGTGCCTAAATTTTGCACTGCAGCATAATCCGCGTTTTTTAAGTCGCGCGTATAAGACTGAAATCCCATTTTACGTCCCACTTCTCCATCAAACTCTATCGAAACCCTCGCTTGCTCAGCGTGGCTGCAAGTTCCTTGCCAGCCGGACGCGAAGCCCCACCCGAGAGTTAATTGTCGTTTGATGACCCAGAATCTACCAAATTGTGATGTCCTTATGTGCCTGCTTTTGCTGCAAACGCAAACGTCTTCGCCTGTTAGGGGAAAAAATTACCTGAAAGTTAATGTTGAGGTCGAAATTTGTGCAGTTTTGGGACGCCGTTCACGGAATAAAAAACATTTGCACTCAAATCGAGCACAATTCATGCGTTCTCACGCGTGAGCAGTTGGAGGTGATTCGATTTCACAAACGCGCCAGACACAACAGGTCGGTCCTAGCGGGCGACAGCTGATCCATCAGTGGACGCTGCGACTCGTTGCAGTACTGGTCCCCGTTTGGATGCTGTTCGCGCATCTCGATCGCGGCGCGGATGCAAAAGATACCGCCGCGGTTTATAGTATTGGGCTCCTCGTTGGGTTCGCCTTCGTCATAATCATATTCGGTCGCAAGAAGATTCCGTTCGGCATGGTTTTAATTGCCTTGGTTTTTTGCGCCTGGCTGGCCTTGGGTCTATTCGGCCCATGGCAGACTGCACGTCAGGATGTACACGTCTTGGCGGCAGCGGGTGCCATTGCCGGTATCGGCTATGTCTTGGGACATCAGAAAAAATTTCTGTCATTCGCATGGATGGCGCTCAATTGGAGCCTGCTGGTATTTTCAGTGATCGCCATTTATTCATTCTCATCTGGTGACAGTGGGGTGACGACGAGCGAAACAATCGGCTTTGACGGTCGGCTATCGGCACTGTTTGGATCGCCCAATACCGCCGCCACGCTGTTTGGTCTGGCCTTGATATTGGCCACTGGCAGGCTCTTGTTACGGCTTAACAATTCTCAACTTGGCCGTCTTAGCCGACCTGACCAGATCTACTATTTCGCGCAAACCGAATATGCGAATTTTGCGTTGCTGATTATTGCCGCTGTCTGCCTGCTACTGACGGTTTCGCGCGCCGGTATTTTCATCGGCTTGGCGAGCATTGTCGGCCTCGTCGTTGTGGAGCTCATTCGTTTGTCTCGTTCTGGCGCTTTCAGATTCACGCGACGCAAACGATTCATGATCCCGTTCGGGCTCTTATTCGGTACGATCCTGGCCTTGGCGCTAACCGGGGAGATCAATCCGTATAATTCAGAAGCCCTTCTGCAAAACTCGTCATCACGCCTCACCTTGTATGAAACTTACTTTCAGATTTGGTTGGAGCGTCCGTTGTTCGGACATGGGCTGGGCAGCTTCAATGCTCTCAATGACTCGCATACAACACTGAATAATGCAGCGCATTTGGTAACCATCGGCGCGGCGCACAATTTCGTGCTTCAATGGTTGGTGCAGCAAGGCTTGATTGGCCTTTTCGTCATGGCAGGCATTCTCGGGCTGATTGTGAGAACGATCCTGCAGTCGTTCGGGCAAGAGGTCAGCATGCCAAGAATATTTCTCCGCGTGGCGCTTGCAGCGACCTTGCTCATATTTACGCACGGATTGGTCGACTATGCTTTGGAAATTCCGAGCGTGATGTGGACTTACTCATATATATTGGGATTGGCGGCAGGATATGCCGCGTCTCTGTCAGGCAAACCAATACAGGCTGCTGACGAATAGCACTTTCGAGTTGCGTTCGGATATGCCAGAACACCTTTATTATGAGAGGGATGGGATGTCTGCAACGATCGCGGCAATCGCGAACCTAAAAGGCGGTGTTGGTAAGTCGACCACAACTCTGATGTTGGCAGACGGCCTGGCCTATTATTATGGCGCCAATGTGCTGGTTGTGGATTTTGATCCGCAAGCAAATTCGAGCCAAATGCTGCTGACCGATCGCGGTCTTCAAATGGCCTTCAAGCAAGGCAAGGGCGTGCATCACTTGATCCATCAATTCATGGACAATCAGCCCCCCAACATTGCCAATCTGATTTTGCCAAATGCCGTTACGCTGGAAGAATTGCGCCGCGCGGAAGAGCGCGACGAGCGCAATGGCTGGATCTCCATTTTGCCCGCGCATACTCAGTTGCGACTGACGGAAATGGAGCTGGAAGAGAAAGTCTATTCCAAGGGCATGGCGCCGAGCCGGTTGGCGAGCTATCTGGCGGGGCATCTTGAAAAGGCAATTGAGCCCCTGGCCGGCATCTACGACATTATCCTGATCGACACGCCGCCATATTTGTCACCGATCGCGCGCGCCGGACTGGCCATCGCGAATACATATGTCACCCCGACGCTCGCTGACTCCGTTTCGATCTGGGGGACTAAACAATTCACCGATTGGGTCACCACGGAAATTACCCCGCACCTGGCATCGCGAAATTTTGTCGTGATCACACGGTTCAAGAATACGCGATACGCGCGCAATGCCGAGACCGAACTGAAAGAGATCTATTTGAAGGATCGCACCTTTGGTCCGACCATCCCGGAATCGGTGCAGGCGCTGAGCGCTATGGATCGTCCGGATCTCGATAGCTATGATTCCATGCGTGGGAAGTATGGACGATTGCGCAACGAGGTGAAGCGACTGGCGGAAAGCTTCGCGACTTTCCTCGCCAAGCGCAGCTCCGGTGACTCCCCGAAAATGATCCGCGACTGATCACATTTTCCGCAAAGCGGATTGCACGGCTTGCATGTCATCCGGCAATGCCGCCTCGCCAGATATGTGCTCACCCGTCACCGGATGGTCGAAAGCAAGGCTGGCGGCGTGCAGGGCCTGTCGCGTAAGCTTGCGGGCCAATTGAGTGGCCTCATCAAAAGCCTCACCGCGTCCGGTTGCTTTAATCCCGCGATGACGCGCGTATACGGGATCGCCGATAAGCGAACACCCAATGTGCGCCATATGAACGCGAATTTGATGCGTCCGACCGGTCTCTAATCGACACTCTATAAGAGATGCTGCAGGGCGGGCTTCAACTTTGCTGATCTCGCCATACGTCTCGATCGCCCGATAGTGTGTGATGGCATGACGCCCGGCATCATCTTCCACGACTGCCATTTTCTTGCGGTCGCGCGGGCTGCGCGCGATCTGGGTCTCAATCGTACCTGCGAGCGGCCGCGGTGCGCCGCGTACGAGCGCCAGATATTTGCGATCAATATCATGCTCTGCAAACAAATCCGATAAGCCTTTATGCGCCTGCTCTGTCTTGGCGACTACCAACACACCCGTCGTGTTCTTATCGATGCGATGAACTATGCCAGGGCGTTCGACGCCGCCTATTCCAGGCAAATCTCCTCGGCAGTGGTGCAGCAAGGCATTAACCAATGTGCCCTGCCAGCTGCCCGGAGCTGGATGCACCGCCATCCCGGCAGGCTTGTTGACCAAGAGCAAGTGCTCATCCTCGAACAGAACATCCAGCGGAATATCTTCGGCTTGCGGAATCGCTGGCACTGGGTCTGGCAAGTCGACAATATACATGGTGCCGGGCGCGACCGGCTTTCTTGGATCATCTTGAACGACTTGATCGCTTCCGCGCGATTCTCGCACGTGGCCTTCTTTTACCAAGGTTTTGGCGCGCGAACGAGACAGAGTCTCGATTTGCTCGCTCAAGAATCGGTCGAGCCGGGTTCCTTTATCGTGTTCGCCTGCTAAAGCAGATAAGACTGTCATAAGAACCATATAGACCGACAGATGCGAGAAGGTCATGCTGCAATCGCAATTGCAGCGCTACAAGGAGAGCCCGGCGGATGGGAAAGATTACGCGACGCGGATTATTGGGTGCCAGCACGAGCGTGATCGGGCTGACTGCCTGTGGTCGAGATCCAATTCTGGAATCGGAATCGCGCATCACTGTGAGCCCGGACGAGCGTTCTGCTTATCCCGGCGTGGTGAATTTCATTCACGGCGTCGCTTCGGGCGATCCATTGCCGGACAGTGTGATCATTTGGACGCGCGTCACGCCTGACGCGGCTTTCCCTGATCTGCCAGTTCCAGTGAGTTATGGTGTCTTTGAGGACGAAGACCAGCAACGACCCGTCAAATATGGACAAGGCTATGCCGTGGTTGAGCGTGACTATACTGTGAAAGTGAATGTCGCGGATCTGGAGCCCGGCAAGGACTATTATTTCAGGTTTGTCGCGAATGTCGCATCAGGCGATCTTGGCTCGCCCCTTGGACGCACCCGAACCGCCGCAGCCAGCGGTGACGCGCCCGTCAAACTGGCCGTGATTTCCTGCTCAAATTATCCGTTCGGCCGCTTTCATGTTTACCGCGACATCGCAAATACGCCCGAGCTCGATGCGGTCGTCCATCTCGGCGACTATATATATGAGTATGGCATAGATGGTTATGGTGGCAGTGTTGGCCAGGACCTCGATCGCAATCACGAGCCACCCCTGGAAATTGTCTCACTTGATGATTACCGCACGCGCCACGCACAGTATAAAACAGATCCAGACCTGCAAGCCGCGCATGCCGCAGCCCCTTGGATCTGCACCTGGGATGATCACGAAAGCACCAATAATTCCTATCGCGCCGGCGCGGAAAACCACAATCCGGAAGCAGGCGAAGGCAATTGGACAGACCGCAAACAAGCGGCCGTACAAGCATATCTGGAATGGATGCCCGTCCGCGATCCTGAGGTCGGCCAAGCCCGCGAAGCCTTGTACCGTCGCTTCGACTTTGGCGATGTCGCATCCGTGATTTGTCTCGAGACGCGACTGACGGGCCGGTCAAATGAGATCAGCTGGTTTACAGAGCTGGGGGGCCTCGACTCCGCGGCCATTCCGATGGCTGCCATGAATACGATGGTGCGCGTGCAGACCGCCGAGCGAACCATGCTTGGCGCTGCACAAGAACAATGGCTCGATACCCAGTTGAAAGCCTCGACGGCCGCGTCGAAGACCTGGCAGGTCCTGGCCAATCAGATCGTCATGGCGCGCGTGCGTCCACCAAATTTTGTGAACACACTGAGCGATGACCAGAAAGCCGCGCAGGATGTTGGCTATATTCAACAATTGATTCCATTCAGCCAGTTGGGCTTGCCGTTTAACCTGGATGCCTGGGACGGATTCCCGGCGGCGCGCGATCGTTTGTATGAAAGTGCGATAGCGGCCGGCGCCCGGCTCGTCACACTCACCGGCGACACACATACCGCCTGGGCCAATACATTGCGCGATGAGGACGATGAACAACGCGGTGTCGAATTTGGCTGCACGTCTGTCACCTCGCCCGGTCTTGGCACTTATATTAAAGATGTGCCCGACCTGGGGGCACAATTTGCTGACGCCAATGATGAAGTCGAGTTTCATGATCCGGACGGCAATGGCTGGACCCTGGTGACTTTGACCGCTGACGATGTCCGCGCCGATTATCGCAAAGTCAGCGATGTCCGGGCCGAAACGTTCACCGCCAGTGATGTCACCGCCTATGTCAGCCGCCGCACAGAAGATGGCATGACACCCCTCGAACAGGCCTGACCGGACCCGCGTCGCGGCACCCTTGCTCAGTACCAGATTCCATGCTGTCTCGCCGTCTGAGAAATAGCAATTGGAGAGCACGATGGGTGTGTTAGACGGCAAGGTCATTCTAATCACGGGCGGCGGCAACGGCATTGGTAAAGAGTGCGCTCTTCTGGCAGCACAAGAAGGCGCGAAAATCCTGGTCAATGATCTTGGCGGCGCGTTGACAGATGCCGGAGATGCTTCTGGCGATGCCGGATTGGCCGAACAAGTCGCTCAGGAAATCCGCGCGGCTGGCGGCGAAGCGGCGTCAAACTCTGAAAGCGTGACCGACATGGCTGCCGTGCAAGGCATGATCGAGCAAGCCAAGGATACATTTGGCGGCCTACACGGCATCATCAATCCC
>JBCCDZ010000121.1:0-9005 GCA_039030525.1 Pseudomonadota bacterium
AATGATGATTAGCGTGCCCGGCGCCGGTTAAGCAGCGTCAGCGTCGCGATAAGGCAGAACATCCGTGACGATATAGGTCAGAGGCGTCACCCCGTGTGAGGCTATGGTCACATATTCGCCTGGGCGGAACGCGTGATCGCCGAGCCGGAAACCACCTTCGTCCGGGCCTTCATGATCTTCATCATAATGAATGCGCCAATGGCTGCCATTATGTGTCAGCCAGCCATCTGCGACTTCGTCAGGATCTGGATGGAAGCGCTTCACTTCGCAGAGTTTTTTATGTGTCCGCCAGCCCTCAAGGTCGATTTTTCCATCTGCACTCAGCGGTGCAACCAAGACATAACCCTGTCGATCGTCGCCATCAGGAGAGTCGGAATTTCTTGCCAGGCGCAACACGATTTGTTTCAGCGACATCATTTGCTCCAAATCCACTGAGGTTCCGGAACAGGTTAGGCATTTGCCCTGATCGCTTGAATTAGGAAGGTTACGTAGAAACCGTCCTAAGGCCGATTGATGGTGCCCGCTCTATAGGCGACAATGCAATCTACGGCGTCGCGCTTCACATGGCTGTCGGTCTGCAAGATGGAACGACCTTCGCCTGTGAAACGATTGTCATCACACGTATTATCGTTGGCATATTCGCCGGAATTATCGCCAAAATCGAGATAAAGTGTGAGTTCGCCCGCCTCGTACAGTGTTCGGCAGTCCGTGGCGTCACGCAGGACATGGTTGCGCTGATAAGACCAATCATCACCATCAGACTCGAACCGGGCATCATCACAGGCTCCGTCATTCGCATAGTCGCCGGCATCTTCGCCAAAATCGATATCCGCGAGCGTCACGCTATCGGTTGCAGCTGTGTCTTCAGACGTGGTGCTCTGTTCCGCCTGAATTTGCTCTGCAATGGCGAGCGCATTCAGAACATTAGTGCGGATGTTTCCGACCGTTTGCCCGTCGTCCAGGATCAGATATCGCGTCAGATACAGACTGCCATCCGTCTCAGTCGCTTTGATCGCAGACCAGCGCCGGTTAATGTCATTGGCTTGCTCAGGGGTGAAGGCGCCTTCGAATATGATGAAGATCTCCAGACCGAGACAGCCTGTTTCATCCTGACAGGCTTTGCCTTGCATCGCATAGACCAGCTCTGAACTGGCTTCGTCTTCCTGATAATGGGCCAATACCCCAATCGAATCCTCAAGGTCGCGGCGCACCGTGTGATCGAGCGATTCAGAGACAAATCGAATGTCTGATTGCGTCAACGACGTCACCAAATGATTATCGCGACTCGTGTCTTCGGCATGTGCTCCGAAGGCGAGTCCCAACGCTAGAGCACTGATTGTATATAGTTTCATGTCGATCCCCATCTTCATGTTCGGCGATTTCTTACGCCAAGAAATCTGCTTCAATCTGACCTTGATCTAACAAGATGGCAATGTTCGGGCGGCGTTTGACCAGATGAATGTCACCCGAATACGCCACTCACGCTGGGTTGCAGCACGCTGTGCATTCCTGCAGTCATGATAAATCGTATCATGAAACCTCGAGCAGCCGCGCTTGCCCTTGCGGCGCCTCTGCTCTTCGCAGCGCCAGCGCTGGCCGATCATGGCAAGTCTGGCAAACGCGTGACCGGTAGCATCTCGGTGCAGACCGGCAATGGCGCACTGCATTTCGGTTATTCCGATCGCGGTCATCGCTCAATCGGCTACACCACGAACCGTCAGTACGGCCACAATGGATATCGCGGTGATCGCCAGAATTTCAGGCAGATGAAGCGCCAAGCCATCCGCGCCTGTCGCCGTGCGATTCGAAACGAAGCCCACTATCTCGGCTTTCGCGACGTTGATTTCGACGATGGACGCTATGCCGAACAGATCGGACCGCGCGGCTTTCGCGTGACCTTTAACGAGGTCGAGTTTGAAACCCGGCGCCGCGACATTGAGCGTCCGGTGACGTGTATCGTGCGTCGCGGCGATCAAGTTCGCCAGATCCATGGCATTCCGCAGCGTGGACAACGCGGCCACAATCGCGGTCATCGCGGCTATTACAAATAATGGCTTTAACTTTCAGAATGAAAGGTCAGGCGGGCTTCCCCTTGGGGAGGCCCGTTTTGCTATTGGCCCAGACTTGCCCTCGCGCGCGGGAGCTATAAAACCCAGCCTCAAGGACTGTGGATGAATGGAGGTCGAAGCGATATGCAAGACGTGATCGAAGCCCTTGAGGCGCGGCGCGAAAAAGCGCGACTTGGCGGCGGCGAAGCCCGCATTGGACGCCAGCACGAAAAGGGCAAACTCACAGCACGCGAGCGTGTTGCATTACTCCTCGACGAGGGCAGTTTCGAAGAAACCGATATGTTCGTCGAACATCGCAGCCACGACTTTGGCATGGAAGAACAGCGCATTCCAGGCGACGGTGTTGTCACCGGATCCGGCACGATTAATGGCCGTCTCGTCTATGTCTTCTCCAAGGATTTCACCGTGTTTGGTGGCTCGCTTTCGCTGGCCCAGTCAGAAAAGATCGTCAAAGTTCAGAAAGCTGCAGCGAAAGTCGGCGCGCCCGTGATCGGTATTTTCGATGCCGGCGGTGCGCGCATTCAGGAAGGCGTCGACAGCCTCGCAGGCTATGCTGACATTTTCATGGAAAACGTCCTGTCATCAGGCGTTATTCCGCAAATTTCGGTGATTATGGGGCCGTGTGCTGGCGGCGATGTCTATTCACCCGCGCTCACGGATTTCATCTTCATGGTGAAAGATACCTCATACATGTACGTGACCGGTCCGGACGTTGTGAAAACCGTGACCAATGAAGAAGTGACCCACGAAACCTTAGGCGGGGCGTCTGTGCACGCTGCCAAGTCCGGTGTGGTCGATGGTGCGTTCGAGAATGACATTGAAGCATTGACGCAAATGCGCCGCCTGATCGATTTCTTGCCGGGATCCAACCGTGAAGATCCGCCGGTGCGTCCGACCTATGACACGATTGAGCGGGTCGATGACAGTCTCGACACGTTGATCCCAGACAATCCGAACCAGCCTTACGATATGAAAGAGTTGATCGAAAAAACCGTCGATGAAGGCGACTTTTTTGAAATCAGCCCAGCCTTCGGTGGCAACATTATTTGCGGGTTCGGACGCATTGAAGGCGCCACGGTTGGCTTCGTCGCTAATCAGCCGATGACGCTGGCAGGCGTGCTCGACATTGATGCCTCGCGCAAAGGCGCGCGCTTTGTCCGCTTCTGCGATTGTTTCAACATTCCGATTGTCACCTTCGTCGACGTTCCTGGTTTCATGCCAGGCACCAAGCAGGAATATGGCGGCTTGATCAAACATGGCGCCAAGCTGCTCTTTGCGTATGCCGAGGCGACGGTTCCGAAAGTCACTGTAATCACACGCAAAGCCTATGGCGGCGCGTACGATGTGATGAGCTCGAAACACTTGCGCGGTGATGTGAATTACGCCTGGCCGACGGCGGAAATCGCAGTCATGGGCGCGAAAGGGGCTGTCGAGATCATCTTCCGCAAGGATATTGGCGACGAGGCCAAGATTGCTGAGCATACGCAGAGCTACGAGGACAATTTCGCGAATCCGTATGTCGCGGCGCGCAAAGGCTATATTGATGATATCATCATGCCGCATTCAACCCGGCGACGGGTGGCCAAGGCGCTCCGCACGCTGCAAGGCAAAGAGCTGAGCAATCCTTGGAAGAAGCACGATAATATACCGCTCTAATTTAGCCAAATAAAACTCGACAATGCTGACAGTGCAATCGTAACATTGGTAGTCTCTCAGGAGGGTTCCATTTGATGCGCTGGATTATTTTTTCGATCGTTCTTGCTGGTTTCATGAACAGTTCCGCACTCAGCCAGGATTCGGGAACCTGTGATGAGAAAGGCGTCTCTAGAAAAATCGAACGACAATCAAAGAATTGGGAACGTGAGTCACTGCGATTCGGCAAAGCTGAATCCGTCGCCAAGAAAGTCGATAGACGGCTCGCCAAGGGAGACCTTGAGGAGTGTGATGTGAGGCGCGTCGAGTTGGCCTTGCTAAGGGTCAAGAGTAGGTCTTTTGATTCAAAAACGTCCATACAAGCGTTAGAGCAACTCATTCAGGTTGGCGAACTAGGCGTGGACGGAGATCCTACGGGATTTGTTCGTAACCTTGCCAATCGCTACGAAAGCTCGGGGCAGATTGATGAGCTTATTCTATTCGCATCGGACCACCTTGATAAAGTCACGGGTACCGACCGAAGTCGCTTGATGAATGCGCTTCTGTTTGGAACGGCAAAGAAGGGGGATGTGGAGGGGGCGTACATCATCGCAGTTGATCGCATTCAAGAATTTCCAGACGCGGTGTCATTAGCCTCAATTCAGATGTTGTACGCAATGTCTGATCGTCTCGGGCTTGATGAGCACAAGCTTCAATACGCTGAGTTCGCCAGTGAGAAATTTGGTGGCTTGTTTCTGTTGGGACCGTTGCCGCTCTATGAGGGCGATGATTTAGCCCGTATATTAGAGCGAAGAACCAATCCCGACTATGAGTTGGAAGTCAGAACTCCGCCAAAGCCGAATTATCCTGACTATGCGGCGCGCAAAGGGTTGAACGGAACTTGCGAGGTCTTTTTCGATGTGGATCAAGAAGGTCGCCCGCAGAATATTCAACCTTTTTGCTCTCACGCGGCGTTCGTGGAAGAGTCATCCAGAGCCATCAAGAAAATGCGATACACGCCATTCGAAGTGGAGGGCGTTCGCTATACCGTTCCCGGATTTATCTACCCGCTGGAATATACAATCGGTTGAGAATGACCCACGTCCCCGCCTTCAATGCCAGCCTCGAAGCCGTTGCCGAACGCTGCGACGATGTGGTGCCGCCGGTATACGCGGCGCTGTTCAAGCGGTTCCCACAGTTCGAGGAACTTTTCGTCCTGGACATCGACCATGGTGCGCGTGGGCATATGCTGAATGAAGCGTTGACCATGGCGGAAGGCCTGTTACAGGATGACCCTGTGGCTTTGAGCTTCGTCTCGGCCGAACGCATGAACCATGAAGGCTATGGGATTGATGATGAGGTCTTTGAAGGCTTCTATCAGGTTATGGCAGACGTGTTTCAATCATTGGCGGCGGACACCTGGACCGACGCGATGAGCGCCGCCTGGGCCGAAGTGGCCAAATCTGCTGCAAAAGCAAAACTTTAGACCCGGCTGCATCCAAACGCGCCGTCGTTTGCATCTCTGTCTATGAGCCCGCAAACTGGGTGCAATGACAAGGATACAAACTTATGGACGAAGTTTTCGTACCGATTTTTCTGTTCGCTTCAATTGTCGCGATCATCTGGCTGTTCAGCCACTATAATTTCAAGAAACGCCTAACCGCCCACGAGACGCTGCGTTTGGCCGTCGAAAAAGGTCAGGAAGTCTCACCCGAACTGGTTGAGCGCATGTCTTATCTCAGCGACCCGGTGAAGTCAGACCTGCGACGCGGAATTCTGCTGATCGCGTTTGGCATTGCCTTCATAATTCTAGGCTTGATTATGCCAACCGATGAGCCGGAAGCCACGCGCGGCGTTATCGCTATCTCATCCTTCCCGGTTGTCCTGGGGCTCGCCTATCTCGGTCTCTGGCGGTTCAGCCACAATTAGGAAAGGGCGGACAGCACGGGTCTATTGATGCGGTCTGATATCGATCTCGCGCGCGACGCAGCCTCTGGACAAGAGGCTGCGTTCGAGACGTTGGTTCGGCGCTATCAGGGCAATGTCCGCGGCCTGACACGACGTCTGGCACGACATGCCGCTGAGGCTGACGATCTTGCTCAGGCGGCTTTTTTGACAGCCTGGCGCAAGATTGGCAGCTATCGCGGTGGCTCTTTCAAGTCCTGGCTGTGCACGATTGCGTATCGGGAATTTCTGCAGGCGAGGCGACGGCAGAAGCCGGAAGTCGAATTCATAGAAGGCGCACATATTTTGGCCTTTGATACGTCCGCCGCGCGTATGGCCGAACATCTGGATCTGGACCGCGCGTTGAAGGCTCTGCCTGAAAACCAACGCATTTGCGTGATCCTGTGCGTGGCCTCGGGACTGAGCCATTCCGAGGCTGCGACCGCGACAGGGTTCCCGCTTGGCACGGTGAAATCTCACGTGAATCGCGGTGTCGCCGCGCTTCGCAAACAGCTTGCCGCCGAAGATGTGGCGTGATGGAGTAGATAGGATGCAAACTGAAGACAAATATGACGATCTGACCGCTCTGTTCGAAGCGCAGGATGATGCGCTCCAGAATGAGGTTTTTGTCGACCGGGTGATGCGCCCGATCCATAAGCGATCGCGCTGGCGCGCGCCCTTATTGTTCGGCGCTGGCGGGCTCGGCGTGGGCGCTGCCCTGTCGCAAATGGGCGGTCTGTTTGATGTTGTGAATGCGCGCACCGCGAGCCTGTCGCAATCATTCGAACATGTCGGCGTAAGCGCGTGGGAGGCGTCAGCAACCGATGCACTCTGGATCGGTGCTATACTGGTTGTGTTGGTCAGTTGTGTCGCTGTGGTTGCGGCAGAACGCGGCTAGTCGGCCATCCAACGGGCGCAAATTGATGTCGGCAACAAGCGCTGATCATTGCGATGTGGGATCGCCATTTCACCCATTTCCATGCTGCCGCCGAGTTGATCCAAATGCCCCGCCAAGGCTTGTGCCAGCGCGATATGCGACAGGCGGACGGCATAAGCGGTCAGGATGACAAAACGCGGCTGATCTGACAGCAAGGCGCGGGCATTGGCGAGTAACCCGGGCAGGTCTTCTTCGAACCGCCAGGTTTCGTTCTTGGTCCCGCGGCCAAATTTCGGCGGATCCAATACGATCGCATCATAGGTGTTCCCGCGACGGATTTCGCGCGCCGTGAACTTCATTGCATCATCTGCGATCCATCGGATGGGGGCATCCGCGAGACCGCTCATTTCGGCGTGGTCTTTGCCATAACCGTTGGATTTCGGGCTGGCATCGAGATGCGTAACTTCGGCCCCTGCCTGGGCGGCGGCCAGACTCATCATGCCTGTGTAACCAAACAGATTGAGCAGGCGTATCTTTCGTCCAGCGGCTCGGATTTGATCCTGCGCGAATGCCCAGTGGACGCTATGTTCCTGAAACAGGCCGAGATGGCGAAAGGGGGTGCGACGGGCATTGAATTTGATGCCGCGCCATTCCATCGGCCAGGCGTCCGGCGCATCGCGATTGATAAGATGCCAATTGCCGCGATCATCGTCACCGGCTTTCGCGTCGAACTTCGCGTCGGCTTGCCAGTCTTCTATAGGTTGAGCAGGGGACCAAAATGCTTGCGGATCAGGACGGATGACCGTTTGCGCGCCAAAGCATTCGAGCTTGTGCCCGTCGCCGCTATCGAGCAGGGCATATTGGTCATCTGCCCATTGGTCGGCGCGAAACAGTGTCGGCTTTAATTGCATCAAGCAAATCCTCTCTGACGCCAGCCTTCATACAACATGATGGCGGTTGCTTGCGCGAGGTTCAGACTATCAGCGCCGCCGCGCATTGGGATCAGGCAAAGCGTTTCGCATTCCGCTTCAACCTCATCCGGCAGGCCAGCTTGCTCATTGCCCATCAGGATCAGACTGGGGCGCTCAAAGTCGACGCCGACATGCGAGATATCGCCATTCACGCTGGCCGCGACCATGTTGAGGCCCGCGGTTTTTCGCCAGAGATTGAAACTGGCGAAATCCGTACGGGCCAGCTGGACATCGAACAAGGACCCCATCGACGCCCGCACAGCTTCAACGCTGAACGGGTCGCAGCAATTCTCGATCAGGATAATTCCAGCCGCACCGGCGCAATCGGCGGTTCTCAGAATGGTGCCGAGATTGCCAGGATCACGGCATTCATACAGGCCGATCCAAAGGCCTGCCGCATTGGCGGGCAGTTCAGTCAAGGCAAGATCGCGTTGCTTGATCGCCGCGATCACGGCCTGCGGATTGTCTTTGCGAGCAATCGAGCCGGCCAGGCGATCTGGTACCTGAACGAGCCGCGCCCCTTGATCGCGCGCCCGGGTCGCGAGGGATTGAACATGATCTCTTTCGGCGCCTGCATTGGAAACAATTAAGGTGTCGACCTGCCAATCTTGCGCCAAAGCTTGTTCGATCAGGCGTGCGCCTTCAGCCAGAAAAAGACCGGTCTCATTGCGGCCCTTTTTGCGCTCCAGGCTGCGTAACTGTTTGATCAACGGATTGCTCGCGGAGGTGATATGGTCGAAATTCACGTTCATGGCCGCCCTGTAACACGCACTTGCCTGATTCCAAGGGATAAGGCAGACCTTTCAGGGTTAATGCAGTCTTTACGGGAGGGGATTGCGGTATGAGTGCCTATGACATACTGACCGCCGGCCTGAGCGGCGCGGGTCTGGTATTGCTAGGCTTGGTCACCGTACAGGGCTCGTCAGAATACCACCTCAACCCGGCGCAAATGCAGGACAGTCTGCAAGAAGCGGCGAGCGCAGCATTGATCGAATCCGGGCAGACCTGGGCGACGGTTACGATGAATGGTCAGCGGGCGCTTATCGTCGGCGCACCGCCCTCGATTGAAGCCGCGGAAATGGCCAAATACGCAGTCTATACGTCATCTGGGCGCGGAGGTGCCCTGTGGGGCGGCGTCTGGGCGGTGGATACCGAGTTTGAGGAAATCCGCGATTTGCCGACCGCTTCGCCTTATGTCTGGCGCGCGATCAAGAGCCCTGGCGGCGCGATCATTCTGGTTGGCGCCGTTCCAGACGATAATACCCAGGCCTCACTCGCGGCGCATGTGCGTGAGCTGACATCGGCATCGCTGGACGATCGCACAGAGTTGACGCTGGGCGTGCCGCAGGGTGACTGGGTCGGTACTGCAATGTTTGGCCTCGATCAGCTCGATTTGCTCGATAGTGGCGAGGCCAGACTCACGGACTTTGAATTGCGTTTGAGCGGCATCGCCATGGATGATGCCGCGCGCATGCAAAGCACTGCCTCGATTGCCAATCTCGCAGATCCGTG
>JBCCDZ010000122.1:0-8977 GCA_039030525.1 Pseudomonadota bacterium
AAGCCATGCCCGAGACCGATCTCTATGTGCTGTCTGTGCTGCCACGCGGCGGCCCGGGCAATGCCGTCATCACCGAGGTCAATGCGCGCTTGCAGGACGCCGCTGAAGCGCGGCCATTTGTCTATCTCGATCTGGCAACAGCGATGCGCGCGCCGAATGGTGAGATGCGGCCAGAACTTAGCTATGACAATCTGCACCTGAACGTTCACGGTTATGCGGTTTGGGAATCGGTGCTGCGCGACTGCGTCTGGAATGGCTGTCCGGATGGCCTGGCGGAATAGGACGTTCCGTTTCACTCGATGCGGGAATAATCAATCGTCATGAAGGTTCGCCAGCCGGAGTCTGTCAACACCGAGTCGACCGCCTGTAAGGTTGGTTTATTCAGCGTATAGACCGAGCGCCCGATTTCACTCGAGGCCTCACCCCAGATGACGCTCAGAACGCCGTCCTGATAGGTTCCTGCCAAGGGTAGAATTTGACCGCGGGAATCCTCCCAGATGCCATCAACCTGGCCATCGATAATGCGATACAGACCGCGTCCGGCAAATATTTCCGCGCCATTCCCGGCGCTGACAATCGTGTAGTGTTGCTCCACCAGGCTGGCATGCTTTCCGCGCTGCCAGACGGCGCGGCACGTCGCGGGTGTGCCCCAGGCGTCGCAGGCACTTTGCCAGTCTCCCAGCAAGCGCGTCTGATCAGGCTCAGCGGAAGCGGTGGGCGCAGCGATCAAGACGAGTAAAGCGAGAAGGATATGAGTCAGGCGTGTCATTCAGGTCTCCGTTTGAATTGCGTCTCTCATACCTAGACGAATGGCGCGGAGCGATCCTGACATCGCTCCGCAAATATTCTCAGGCCTCACTCAATGATTGTGACATTGTCCAGGGCCGTGATCTCTCGATCCAGCTTACGGGCGGCAAAAGCGTTCATCGCCCACACACCGGCGAACACGGCGCTGACAAAGCCAAGACTGACCAAGGATGTGCTAATCACCGCCCAAATGGGCAGCGTCTCGCCAGTTTCGACCGACGTGCCAAGCACGAAGACCAGCATACCGGGAACGAACGGCAACAGGTACCAGCGCCAGACCGATCTCAGCGCATCGCGCTGGCGCACCAGCGCCCGGCGATGGGCATGGGCAAGGTTTTCCTCTGGTGCGTCATCCTCGGATACGGAGGCGACCCGGTTGAGTTGCCAGCTGATATAGACCGCCGCCATGGCAATCATCACGGCGCCAATCTTGATGGATGGGACGGGTACGATAAATGCCATCCAACCGAAGATTCCCACCACCAAAGCAGCGGCGAGGTATTCGATCAGGTTACGGCGTTTGATGCGCGATCGGAAATGGCCTGAACGCGCGCTGAGCTCTGAAATGGACATAGTATACTTCTCTCCTTGGTCCGAAGCCCAAAGGTCGCGAAGGGGGTCATGCTCTGTCATCTTGATGCCTCCTTAAAGTCTTGGGCAAGTTTCGATTTCAGGCGCGATATGCGGGTCGCAATCGCGCCAGGTTTGAAGCCTGTCACCTCTGACATTTCTGCCGCGCTCAAATCTTCCAGATACAGCGTCATGATTTGCCGATCAGTCGGTTTAAGCTTGCGGATCCAGGCATGAAGCTTTGTCAGCGCATCATCGCGCTCGATCAGGCCGCTCAGGTCCGTGAGACCAGGCACCTGATCGAGCTCACTAAAGTCGACGCCGGCCACAGGGTGACGCCTTTCGCGATCGACATGACTTGCTGCAACATTGTGAATGACACGATACACCCACGTCTTGAGACTGCATCGATTGTCAAAGGTCGACATGCTTTTCCAGAGGTGAAAATGCATGTCCTGCAGCAAATCGAGCCGCCGCTCGGCATTGGCCTCCGTTGACCGGGCGAGCCTTTGCATCGCATAGGCAAACTGGTCGACGGCCTGATGATAAAGCGTATTTTCGGTCTGACTCGGCTTCATGTTGGGATTAGTCTGACTTGGATTGCATTTCTTACAAAATTTATTCTACGCCGAATTGGCGAAGTCCGGCGCTTATGATTAGCTGCCCTCAAATGCAGAGTGGTTGGCAAATCAGGAGGGGCCCATGCAAGTTCAATATCTCGAAATCGTTACGCCGGAAGTTGAGGCAACCTGCCAGGCGCTAGCGGCGCAACAAGGCGTCACGTTCAGCGACCCCGTCGCCATGCTCGGCAATGCCCACACCGCTGAGCTTACAGGTGGCGGACGAATTTCCGTGCGTGGCCCGATGCGCCCCGATGAGGCGCCGGTGGTGCGACCTTATCTGCTCGTCCCTGATATTGAAGCCGCGATTGCCGCCGCAGAAGCGAGCGGCGCTGAGTTTGCGATGCGGGCGACCCCGATCCCGGGCGAGGGAACATTTGCCATCTATATGCTCGGCGGCATCGAGCATGGGATCTGGCAGAACTAAGGGTATCCGGACGATTTCGATTTGATTTGAGGCCCGTCTGAGCCGGCGAGCATTACTAAGCCCAAACGTGTTCAGGCCGGCCCGCAATATAGCGCGTCCTGATTGGCGATAATGCCTGGCATATCTGACTCATCCGCCGCAAAACGCCGGATCAACATAATGCCTTTCATAGTTGGCGAGACGATTACCGTGCCGCTCAAGTCTCCCGTCTTTTGGTCTGAAAGGGTTAGGACAAAGTCGAAGTCAGGTCCGGGCAGTTCCTGATCATTGATAACAAAGAAATTGTCGGAATTCTGCTGATAGAGCGACAGTGACCAGTAGCGCGGCCAGGTCTTGCCTGAGATGCGAACTGGGCCGGTACTCAGATCATAAGCCATATATGAAATAATGCTGTCCGGATTGGCACGGCGAGCGGCGTTGCTGCGCGGCCCGTAGACCTGATTGTGGAAACAGGCATTCCAACCACCAGCCCCGGCAGCGATACGGCCTTCAATCGTCGACATGACTTTGACCGGTGCCTGTTGGACAATCAGATTGCGCGTGATGAAAAACGTGATCGCGGCCAATACCGAAGCGGTGAGAAGATAGAAAAGAACCCGGCTTAGCATGTCACACGCTCCACGGTTGGGAGTTCAATATCAGGCAAAATCGCCCGCGCGGCTTCGCTTGGATTGTAAACGCGGAGATTAAGCTCAAACGCCTTTTCCGGTGTTTCCTGCGATGGCAGCCAGGCGCCATCCTGCGGCGTCGGTGAGATATTTATCACCCAGTCTCCACGATCGTTTCGTGGAATGGAGATGCTGTTCCAACTCGATCGATTTTGGATATTGGGGACGTAGTGTTGAGTCTCGCGATCATACAGCGTCAGCGACCACCATCTAGTATCGATCGGCTGTCCCGTGACGCGATAAGTGCACTGGGACCGCAGCGGCTCTCCTGCATCATCCTGCGTCGCGACGAAATAAACCGCTTCTTTCGAAGATAGACCAAGCGGCCCGCCTATCGCCACGCGCGCCCGTTCGACCTCCGAGGCGGCTGCCGCCCCAATCCTGTCCGAATATAGCCAGGGCCCTTCGACGGTTTCGAAACTATCAAAAATGGAGTTCTGATTGGTCAGGCTATTCAGGGTAACCGCACGTGCCGTGAAAAAAGACACGGCGATGACGATTATGGCTCCGATGCCCAGGATGAGATATTTCAGGGTGGCCCTCCAAACCTTACGAGACTCCTGGCTAACGGACAAAGACCAGTTGTTCAAATCTCACCTCATCGCGCCGACGCAGTCCTTGCCCTCACCAGAAAAAAAGCACGGCATTGTCATGCAGGATGACGCGCCCAACGAGACCAGGACTATCAGTGTCGCCGGCACGAAATAAGCATAGCCGGGAGTTTCGACACAGACAAAATAGCCCCTAAGTCTCTGCCATATCGGCAATTGCCCGATGAATGTGGCTGACCACGACAGATCCTTGCCCGACCGCAGACGCGACCCGTTTGACGGACCCGGCACGCACATCGCCAACTGCGTAAACGCGCGGCCAGCTGGTTTCATATTCGGATGGCATGCTGTCGATTGACCAACCGGCTTTGACCAAATCGAGATTTGTCAGATCAGCCCCAGTCCGAACGAACCCGGTCTGGTCGCAGGTCAGGTTCTCGGGTAGCCATCGTGTAAACGGCTTGGCGCCGACAAACAGAAAAATAAACGGTGTCGCACACGTGCCGATTTCTCCGGTCGCGCGATTTTTGTGGCTGATCGAGACCAGGCGATCGTCCAGATCGTCAGCACCGTCAACGCCATGCAACGCCGAAATTTCGGCCTCGGGATGCAAAAAGATGTTTGGCGTTTCTTCAAGCCGCTTGACCAGGTATTCAGACATTGTGTCTCGAATGTCGGCACGCCGATACATGACATGCACCTTGCTCGCGGAACCGCTTAGAAACACCGCGCCTTGACCCGCCGAGTTGCCGGCGCCAACCACCACGACCTCGGATCCGCGGCATAATTGTGCTTCCATTGGGGTTGCGCCGTAATAGACCCCGCGGCCTTCATAGCACTCGATATTGTCCAGCGGTAGCCGCTGATACTGCGCGCCGGTGGCAATCACCACGGCTTTGGCAGAGATTGACCGGCCATCGCTCAGACCGACCGAGAAGCCGTTCCCATTTCGTTCAAGCGCAGCTGCCTTGACCGGTGCGGTCAGACTGACGCCGAATTTCAAGGCCTGGATCACGGCGCGCTCTGTCAGGTCCTGGCCGGACACGCCGGTTGGAAAGCCGAGATAGTTCTCAATCTTGGACGACGTGCCCGCTTGCCCGCCTGGATGGCCGGAATCAATGGTGATGACGCTTAGACCTTCAGACGCGGCATAGACGCTGGCGGCCAGGCCCGCCGGACCGGCCCCGACCACGATGACGTCGGCGCTGGCGCCATCCATCAGCAAGTCGAATCCGAAGGCGTGCGAGATCTCGCTCGCGGTCGGGCGAACCAGAATCTCCGACCCGCCTCTGAACACGACTGGCAAGTCCGCGGCATCTATGCCCTTGGCGTTTAACAATTTCTCGGCCAGCGGATCGGTCTCGGGCGACAGCCAACGATGCGGGATGCCAAATTTCGATAGCAGGTCGCGCGCGGTGAAGACCAGGCGATCCTGCGGTGCGCCAATGACGATGACGGAGCCATGATCAGAGTTATGTGCGAAAGCCCGCCGGGCGGTCAGCGTCTGGACGATAATGTCCGAGAGTTCGGAATTGGCGACCAGCAGGTCCTGCAATCGGTCATGTGCGATATGTAGCAGCTCGCCAGCTTTGCCCATCTTTACGCGCACCAACGAGGCGGCGCCGGTGATGACAGAAATATCGCCGGTGAACTGTCCTGTCTCCATCCAGCCAACGCGTTTGGGCCCCTCTGGCGCGGTGACAAAAATATGTGTTTCGCCCGACAGCGTCACCAGAAAGTCCTGATGTGTATCGCCTTCTTCGGTGAGCACCGCGCCCTCTGCATGCGACTGAACGCGACCATAGCCTTTCAAGAGCTCAAGCTGATCTGGACTGAATGTGTAATTCACGTCGGCGGGAGCGTTGGACACAGATTGATCTCCTTGTCGCCTTGCTTGCGTCGATGACACGGGCGGCAGCGCATTAGTGAAAATCTATGCTGCGCAGCTGTCGGAACAAGGGGCAATTTGGGGCAATGCGCGATGTCTTTTTAATGGGCGTTCTCAGCGTCCTTCGACGCGTACCGCGTCCAAGCCGAATGAAATAGATCCTTTGATGACTTGGCAATTCGGTGCACTGGTCTGTGCATGGAAAAAAAGATCTGCGCATGAGGGACATGGCTTCATCATCAAACAAAGTGGGCGAGCATGTCGCGGCTCTTCCATTCACGATCGTGCCGCTGATTTGCTGTCGGAGTCTTGACCTCGACATATGTGAAGGACTGCGCGCCATGGAGGAGCGCTGACGCCGATGAATACGATATTATCAATTGCCATCGCGGTGACGCTCTTTACGTCCCTGGTGCTCGTTATCTGGTTTCGCAATCTCAGGCTGGAAGGCGACGATCCGCTGCCATTGACTGCGTTCATGGCCATTCTGTTTACGTCGGGTCTCGATGTGGGTCTGATCATGTTCCCGCTTACCGAATTCCCGGTCTATGAGACCGAAGCAGAGTATGGGTTTACCAATGCGCTCGCCATCGAGTTTGGATTTTGGGGATTTCTGGTCTGGGGCTTTTACTTTCTGACCACGTTCTATTTCTGCGTTGTCGAGCCGAAACTGAAACTGTTCGAGATCGGCTGGGTGAAACTGATCAACAGCGCCGTTATCATCGCCACCTGTGCGTTCACCGGGTTTTTGTTCCTGTCCTACCTGCCGACCTATATCGAAGGCATAAGCGAACCTTTGCGCTATGCTCTGGTCGCCGCAGTGGTGCTGGCTGCGGTGCTGTCGAGCACGGATATTCGTTATGTCAAATGGCTGGGCCTCGGATCGAGTGTGCTATTTTTTGGTTTGATTGCATTGCTCTGGATCGCCAGTGGGGCCAGCATTACCGGCCTGGCGCAGAGCGCCTCCAACATAGGTGGCTATTTCACCAATCTGCCCAAGTTTACGCGCCCGCTGACAGATTATCATGCCTTTTATCTGTTCTGGTGGTTCGCGTGGAGCATCATGATCGGGCAATTCGTGGCGCGGTTTGTCAGCGGATTGCGGACCTATCAATTGATGATCGCGCTCCTTGTCCTGCCATCGATCCCGATTGGGTTGTGGTTTTCGGTGCTCTATTTTTACTATTCCAACGCGATTGAGCTGGTTCAGTCACTGCAGATCTCAATGGTCATTGTCGGGGTGATTTTCGTCGTCAACTCGCTCGATTCGCTGACGCGCCTCTATTCAGAGAATCTCGGACTCACCGTAAAGCGTCTCGGGGGTCCAGCCTATGTCGCCGCTCATTGGGGGCTGCTTTTCGGCCTGATCCTGCTGTACCAATTTACGCCGCTCAAGATTGAGTGGATTGGGCTCGTCGTGATCGGCATCTATTGCGCAATCTATGTCCTGACCTTTATCAGGCGCGATGCCCTTAAAGACGCATCAGAGCCAAAGACTGTGAGCCATGAATAACACGTTCGATTACATTATTGTGGGCGCAGGCTCAGCCGGCTGCGTTCTTGCCAATCGGCTATCGGAAGACGGCAAGCATTCGGTGCTTCTGCTCGAGGCGGGCGGCAGTGACCGCAACATCCTGATCGCCATGCCAACGGCGCTGTCTTATCCGATGGCGTCTAAGACCTATAATTGGGGCTACGACTCTGACGCTGAGCCACATGTCGATCATCGGCGCATCACCTGTCCGCGGGGCAAAGGACTGGGCGGCACATCTTCGATCAATGGCATGGTCTATGTGCGCGGACATGCGTGTGACTTTGACGAATGGGAAACCCACGGCGCCAAAGGCTGGGGCTATGCGGATTGTCTGCCCTATTTCAAGCGTTCAGAAACCTGGCAGGGCGGCGAAGACGAATATCGCGGTGGGTCCGGCCCGCTTGGGGTGTCCGGCGGAAATAACATGACGCGCAATCCGCTTTATCAGGCCTTCATCGATGCCGGTGTGGAAGCCGGATATCCGCGCACAGATGATTATAATGGGGCTTGCGGCGAAGGATTTGGCCAGATGCATATGACGGTGTCTGGCGGTGTGCGCGAGTCGACCTCGCGGGCTTACCTGCGACCGGCACAAAAGCGGTCCAATCTGACCGTGATGCAGAACGTCCTCGTCGACCGCCTGATCATGGATGGCAAGCGCGTGACCGGCATTATCGGCACGCGCGGCGGTCAGCCGGTCAAGCTGCAAGCGGGCAAGGAAGTTATCCTGTCCGCCGGATCGATTGCGTCCCCCATGATCCTGCAGCGCTCCGGCATCGGTCCTGCGGCATTGCTCACCCGCCTCGGCATTACGCCGCAGCAAGACCTGCCCGGCGTCGGGCAAAACCTGCAGGATCATCTCGAGGTCTATTTCCAGTTTCATTGCAAACAGCCGGTCAGCCTCAACAACAAGCTCAACCTGGTCAGCAAATTCTTCATCGGCGCGCGCTGGTTCTTCTTCAAGTCCGGGCTCGGCGCGACCAATCATTTTGAGTCCTGCGCCTTCATCCGTTCGCGGGCCGGATTGAAATCGCCCGACATTCAGTATCACTTCCTGCCGGCAGCGATGCGCTATGATGGCACCCCGTCGATCAAGGGGCATGGCTTTCAGGTCCATGTCGGCCCGAATAAGCCAAAGAGCCGCGGCCGCGTTGAAATCACCTCTGCAGGCCCGTCGGCGCATCCGAGCATTCTGTTCAACTATTTGCAGCATGAAGACGACATCACGGCATGGCGCCAGTGCATTCGCCTGACCCGAGAGATCATCGCCCAACCGGCCATGGATGCTTTTCGCGGCGAAGAGCTCCAACCCGGTCTGGAGATCCAGTCGGATGAGGAGATTGACACCTGGGTCCGCGAGCATGTCGAAAGCGCTTACCATCCCTGCGGTACAGCGCGCATGGGGCAGATCGACGATCCGGATGTCGTCGTCGACACAGACTGCCGTGTGCGCGGCCTGACCGGCGTGCGCGTGGTCGACGCCTCCGTCTTCCCGACCGTGCCATATGGCAACATCAATGCCCCGACCATTATGGTCGCCGAGAAAGCCGCAGACGCGATCCTTGGTAAGCCATCGCTGCCGCCGATTGCCGCCTCGGCCTGGATCGATCCGAACTGGCAGACGCAGCAAAGACTGGGCGAGGCTGTACGTCGTTGACGTTCAAGTCGCCGTGACCCTTAATCTGTGATTGGCGTTCTGGTGGTCCCGCTCTATGACATTGTGCAAGCGGCCCACCCTTGCGCCGCACCTGTTCAAAGGACCCGTCGATGATCGATCTCTATACCTGGACTACGCCGAATGGCCGTAAAATCTCCATCGCTCTGGAAGAGATGGGCCTCGCTTATACAGTGCATCCGATCGATATTGGCAAAGACCAGCAATTCACGCCGGACTTTCTAGCGGTCAGCCCGA
>JBCCDZ010000123.1:0-8962 GCA_039030525.1 Pseudomonadota bacterium
GCGCTGTTTTCGCGCCGCTATTCCAGAGAAACTTCAAAATCACGAGTTCGGATGGGTTCGGATTCGCCATGCCATCGCCTCCAGGGTGCTACATTTGTAAAACTACGCCTGTAATTCGCATAGAGTCAAGTGACGTGATGATTAGGGATTGCGGGCCTTTCAGCTTTCCCGTATAGGCACCGCCTTAAAGAAAGGGCGGCGCGAGGCCGTACCTGTCAGGCTGTTACCCCAAACCGATTTTGGGGCGGACTTCAGGGCGAAAGGAAAGAATATGTCTCAAGATATCGTATTTAATGTGTCTGTGCGCGAGCGCATCGGCAAAGGTGGCGCACGTGAAGCCCGTCGGCTCGGCCTGGTGCCAGGCGTTCTGTATGGCGGCGGTGAAGACCCAGTTGCCATCAGCCTCAAGAAGAATGAGGTCGTCAAAGCGATCAATACGGGTCAGTTCCTGTCATCCACAGCGACCCTGGTCCACGATGGCAAGAAGCAGATGGTGATCCCGCAATCAATCCAGATGCACCCGGTCACGGATCAGCCACAGCACGTGGATCTTTTCCGCGTTAAGAAGGATCAGGTCATCACCGTCGAAGTCACCGTGAACTTCCTCAACGAAGAAGAGTCTCCAGGTCTTAAGAAAGGCGGCGCACTGAACGTTGTCCGCTTTGCGGTAGAGCTAAACGTGCGTGCTGACAGCATTCCGGATTCTCTGGACGCTGACCTCACCGGTCTCGACATTGGTGACAATGTCAAAATCTCTGACATCAACCTGCCAGATGGCGCAGAGCCAACGATTACTGATCGCGATTTCACCATCGCATCGATTGTTGGGCGCGGTATTGCGGCCGAGGCTGAAGATGAAGAGACAGAGGCACCAGAAGCTGACGAAGTCGAAGCGACCAAGCAGACTGACGGTGACGACGCCGAAGAGTGATTAAAACTCTGATCAATTTGGTGGCGGGATGGCTTCGCGGCCATTCCGCCATTATTGATTCTAGTGAAGAAAATAGCAGCGAGCCGGTCATGCAGATTCTTGTCGGACAAGGAAATCCTGAAGCCAAATACCTTCGTAATCGGCACAATCTTGGATTCATGGTGCTGGATGCGATTGCCACCGATCACGGCTTCGGTCCATGGCGGGCAAAGTTTCAGAGCCAGGTCTGTGAAGGCCGGATCGGCAGTGAGAAAGTGCTGCTGATGAAACCAGAGACGTTCTACAATGAGACGGGTCGCGCAGCCCAGGCGGCGACAAAATTCTATAAATTGACGGCGCAAGACGTGACCGTCTTCCATGATGAGATCGACCTCGCGCCGGGCCGGATGCGCGTTAAGCGCGGCGGAGGACATTCAGGCAATAATGGCATTCGATCGATGATCGCGCATGTCGGAGCGGACGTGCGCCGCATCCGTATGGGTGTCGGACACCCGGGTGATAAGGCGCGCGTCATGCCATATGTGCTGTCAGATTTCTCAAAGGCGGATGAAGTCTGGCGCGATGCCTTGATCCAGGCCTGCTCGAAAGCCTTGCCGCTTTTGTTCGTGCATAATGATGAGCGGTTTCAGACCGAAGTCATGCGGCTGGCGCCAGCGCCCAAACACGACCCTAAACAAGCCAAATAGGTCTTTAATCGCCAGTATCGTCGATGATCGGACCCGGTTCGAGCGGCGGCCGCGATTCTTGATCCAGCAAATGCGATGGAATCTGTCCGGGCGGACATTGTTCGACCAGGAGAGCACCGCTGGCGCCGCCCGTGGCCGGTAAGCCGGTTTGTGTCCGCATCGAGGCGCTCATAACCAGCATGCAAAGAATGACCAGAGCGACTGAGATCAGAATGACGCGCCCGACATTGATCGGCTCGATCGGCGTCGGCTTGGGCGGATTGATCACCAGTGGCGGAACTTTGCGCACGGGCTTGGCGACTTCGGTGGCCGCTTTTGCGGCGGTCGTGGTCGATGCGGCGGGCGTCGCTTTGGGTTTGGCCTTGGTTTTGGTGGCCGGCTTTTTTACGTGAGAGAGCGGATCTGTCGGGTGCGAGTCTTTCCACGCCTCCTTAGCTTCTTTGTCGCGTGGTGCTAGATCGATCCAGGTGCGCAAATCCTTGCGGCCGTCGCGGCGGCCAAGCTCGTCGACGAGATCATAGTAGCCATTGACCAGTTTGCGTGGGCCCATGCCGCTGAGACTGTAGCGTTTATCATGAGCGAAGGGTTCATCTGGCACCGATTTATCAAGCCCGACCTGAAGCAGAACGCCATCTTTAGAGCGCGCATGATGAGCAATAGCGTGCACCCAGTCACTGTCGCTCTTGCTGGTATCGCAGGCTTCCTTGGACCACAGCACCAGCACGGACTGGGAATTGTCTGCATCGCGATAGTCTTTTGGTGTCGGCGTCGTGTGCTCGCGTTTCTTGTCGTGGCGGACTTTAAACTTGAGCGCACGCAGGCGGCGCATGACCAATTCGGCTTTCGCGCGATCGGCAAGCGTGCTGACGAGAAATACGTCGTATCGGGCCATTCCGTCCCCTCCTAGTTAACGCTTAGTTTACAGACCCTTGGCGGCTTTTCCAGTGGATTCCAGTTTAAGGAGAGAAATCCCTCTGGTGTTCGCCAGAAAATACGGTAAGTCCCCGGCAGCAATATGTCGGAGACCAGTATGGGTTTTAAATGCGGAATCGTCGGACTTCCCAATGTCGGCAAGTCGACTTTGTTTAATGCTTTGACGCAAACCGCCGCTGCGCAAGCGGCGAATTATCCGTTCTGCACGATTGAGCCAAATGTTGGCGAAGTCGCGGTGCCAGAGCCCCGTTTGGGCAAATTGGCGGCGATAGCGGGCTCGAAAGAGATCATTCCGGCGCGAATGAACTTTGTCGACATTGCTGGCCTGGTCGAAGGCGCGTCGAAAGGCGAAGGGTTGGGCAACCAATTCCTGGCCAATATTCGCGAGACGGACGCGATCATCTATGTGCTGCGCTGTTTTGAAGATGACGATATCACGCATGTTTCGGGCAAGGTTGATCCGATTGCGGACCTTGCTGTGGTCGAGACCGAGCTGATGCTGGCTGATCTGGAAAGTCTGGAAAAGCGCAAGGTGAACTGGGTCAAGAAAGCCAATTCCGGTGAGAAAGAAGCCAAAGCGCAAGTGGCGCTGATCGACAAAGCCCTGACAGAATTGAATGAAGGCCGGCCGGCTCGGCGCGCAGAAGTTGCCGAGGACGAACGCAAAGCCTGGAACATGTTGCAGCTATTGACCGCCAAGCCGGTCCTTTATGTTGCTAATGTCGATGAAGACAGCGCTGAGACAGGCAATGATTATTCCAAGCGTGTGCTCGATTATGCGCAGGAAGAAGGGTCAGAGGCGGTAGCGATTTCAGCCCAAATCGAGGCTGAGATTTCGCAACTTGAAGACGAAGAACAGACGGAGTTTCTGGAAACGCTTGGCCTCGAAGAGCCGGGCTTGAATCGCCTCATTCATGCTGGCTATGCATTGTTGGGCCTGCAAACCTATTTCACAGCAGGCCCGAAAGAGTCGCGTGCCTGGACCATTCGCGAAGGCTGGACCGCGCCGCAAGCGGCGGGCGTCATTCATGGCGACTTCGAAAAAGGTTTCATCCGCGCCGAAACGATCGCGTTCGAAGATTATGTCGCCAATAATGGCGAGACCGGCGCCAAGGATGCTGGAAAGATGCGCGCCGAGGGCAAGGACTATATTGTCCAGGACGGCGATGTCCTGCTGTTCCGGTTCAACGTGTAAGCGCGCCTTGCCTGATTGAACTTTGCCGGTCACACTCCCTGTAACCTGGGGAGGTTCGCCATGATGAGATCTGCATTTGCCGGCATCGCTGGCGTTGTTGTTGGCATTATCATTGTATTCATCGCTGAAGCGGTCGGACACATGATCTTTCCGCCCCCGGAAGGGGTGGATCTGAGCGATCCGGATCAACTCAGAGCGATCATGGATGAGATCCCCCTCGGCGCCAAGATCGCCGTTCTGGTGGCCTGGGGACTTGGCACATTTGGCGGCGGTGTCGTCGGTGTTGCATTATCAGGGCGAAAAGCCTGGCCTGCGACGGTAGTTGCCATCGTTATGCTGGCCATGGCGGGACTGACACTCTATGCCATTCCGCATCCGCTCTGGATGGTCGGCGCGACAATTGTGATCACAGGCTTTTCCTGGCTCCTCGCCACACGATTCGCAAAATCTGAAGACTAAGAAAACGGTCTCAGACTCGACAAAGTTCTGTATATGTTCTAGCCCGAATCGGGTATAGGATGTCGCATGGAACCCATCATTCAAATTGGCGAAACGGGGCTGGACCTCATTCACCTGATCGCGATCGTCGTTGCGCTCGGCCTGGCGGCGGCGGTGTATCGCCTGAATGAGCAATATACCCGTGAGCAGGCGACGCGGACGGAGGTCGAATCTGATCTCAGTCATTCCGAGCTCGAATTGGCGCGGCAACGCGGCGTCGCTGAAGCTGCGAAACTGGAACTGGCAGAGCTGAAAGGCCAGACGGCTAAGCAGCGCGAAGAGTTCAGCACTCTGGCCCAGCAAGTGATGAAGCAGGCGCAGTCGCAATTTGTCGAACTGGCAAATGAGACGTTTGAGAAGCACCGCGAAGGGGCGAAGGGTGAGCTGAAAGAACTGATCAAGCCAATCGGTGAGAATTTCACCGAGTTCAAGAAACGCGTGGCCGACATCGAAAAAGTCCGCGCCGAAGACAAATCCGCGATCCAGGAACAAGTCAAAGCCATTGGCGAAAGCCTGCACCGCAACACCGCAGAGACCGGGAAGCTGGTCAACGCTCTGACAGCGCCGAAAGGGGGTGGCCGTTGGGGCGAGATGACGCTTCGAAATGTCATGGAACAGGCGGGCTTGTCCGCGCATTGCGACTTTGACGAGCAGGTCAATGACCAGACCGAAGATGGGCGCCAACGTCCGGATGCGGTGATTCATCTGCCGGGCGGACGACAAATCGTGGTCGATTCCAAAGTTTCGCTTGAAGCCTATATGGCCGCGGCCTCAGCTGAAGATCCAACACAGCGCAATGTGCATCTGAAAACGCACGCGGCGAATGTGCAGCGTCATGTCGATACGCTGGCTTCGAAACGCTATCAGGCCAACTTGGATGAGCGGGTGGACTTTGTCGCCATGTTCATTCCGGGCGAGAATTTCTTCGCCGCCGCGCTGGAATTTGCGCCGGATCTGTTGGAACGCGCTTATTCCCGCAATGTCATTGTCACCACGCCGTCGACCCTGATCGGCTTGGCCAAGACGGTGGCATATGTCTGGCGCCAGGAAAAGATGACCGAGAATGCCCGCGAAGCGGCGCAACTCGGGCAGCAACTTTACGAGCGCATCGCCAAAATGGCAGAGCATATCGAAAAGCTCGGCAAGGCGCTGAATTCATCGGTTGGGCATTTCAACGCGATGAACAGCTCGCTCGACAAACGTGTGATGCCGACCATGCGCCGGTTTGAAGAGCTATCAATCGCGCCACCTGACAAGCCGATGCCAGAGCCGAAACGGATCGAAGTGACCGCTGATGCGGGCACGGGCGCGCAGCTGGAACTGATTCAGAAGGCGAAGACGAAGGCTTAGATCAAATTGGACAAGCCCCCATTTGATTATAGGTTTCGAATCTTTTCCGCAGGCGCATGACGCTTGAGAAATGCTCCGGCGTCTTCCAATTGCGTTCGACCTATTACGCGCGGCGTCAAACTGACGAATGGTAGAGTTTCGCCAACTTTACCAATCCAGATCTGTCCGAGCACGTGCCGAATTTCGGAAATATCTTCCCATGGTAAGAATTCGCCCTCACCGTTCGATACGCCCTCTGACGTCAAGCGCGCCCAGATCATTTTGGTGACGACCCGACGCACTTGAAGGCCAACAATAAAAACCGCTATAATGATCCAGGAAACATAGAAGACTAATTCCAACGCCTCAGCTTGCTTTCCGATGGCTCTCCACAAAAACCAACTCAGCACGACCAATGGCATAATTGAAAAACCTATCCGAAGCATGCCTTCGGACGGATCTTGTCGCAGAGTGAGGATATCAGAGTCGGTTTTATGCATGCATTCAACGTGTTAAATTTAGCCGTCGAGACTTGTTGGCGGCACTCTCGCAAAATTGCAGCCCCTTGAAAATCCCCCCATCCGCTGTTACCTCCCGCTCAACATCAAGAAAGGCGACCCTGATGATCTGGTCCGCAACGACACGTTTTGACCTCGCTGTGCTGGCAACTGCCCGCGCAGATGAGCGCTATTACACGGATTTCTAACCCGCCTCTCTGATCCCAGGAGGCTGCGGCCTCCCCACGGTGTCTCAAAGACAAGACCCTGGATGGCCAAACCTCCAGGGTTTTTCTTTGGGTCTGATGTTGTCTCGACATTTGTCCCACACTCGAATTGGCGCGCCAATGCCAATGGTCGTGTCGGCTCTTCCTGGCCAGGGGAGTCCGGCACGACGCTTCATCAGGCACGAAAGGAGTAAACCGATGCCTATGAAAATTCATGTGAATGTCGGCACCATCGGACATGTCGATCACGGTAAGACCACGCTGACCTCTGCGATCACGCAGGTGCAGGCAGCGCGGCTTGGCGGACACGCTATGTCCTTTGATCAGATTGACAAAGCCCCGGAAGAAAAAGCCCGTGGTATCACGATCAATACATCACACGTTGAGTATGAGTCTGACACGCGGACCTATGCCCATATCGATTGCCCAGGGCACGCGGATTATGTGAAGAACATGATCACCGGCGCCTCGCAAATGGATGGCGCGATCCTGCTGGTCGACGGCACTGAAGGGGCTGCCCGGCAGACGATCGAGCACATCCTGCTGGCGCGGCAGGTCAATGTCGATCGCATGGTCGTGTTCGTCAACAAGATGGACATGCTGTCTGACGATGAGCGTGCAGAGATGCAGGAGCTGATTCAGATGGAGACGGGCGAACTGTTAGAGTCGCAAGGCTATACGGACACGCCTTTTGTCTTTGGCTCGGCTTTGAACGCGCTCGACGCGGCGATTGCCGGTCAGGCTGACAGCCCGGATGTGCAATGCGTGGTGGATTTGATTGACGCGATGGACCGACATTTCCCTGATCCTGTCCGGGATTTTGACAGTCCATTCCTGATGCCAATCGAAGGCGTCAACACGATTTCCGGTCGCGGCACCGTTGTGACCGGCCGGGTTGAACGCGGCGTGTTAAAAGTCGGTGACAGTGTCGAAATTGTTGGTCTCAACAATGATGGCGCCGAAGTCATCGTGACCGGAACACAGGCGTTTCGGAAGGATATTCCTGAAGCGCGGGCTGGCATGAATGTCGGTCTCTTGCTGCGCGGATTGAAGCGGGACGACGTCCAACGCGGACAAGTGCTAAGCGCACCGGGCGTGATCAAGCCTTTCTCGAAAGGTAAGGCACAGATCTTTGTGCTGACCAAAGAAGAAGGCGGTCGTCATACTGGGTTTGCCAGCGGCTACCGGCCGCAATTCTTCTTCGGCGTGACCGACGTCACCGGCGTCGTCAATGTCGATGATGGCAGCCTCATCAATCCGGGGGATAAGGCCGAAATCAGCTTCACGCTGAACAAGCCGATCGGGATTGAAAAAGGCGTCCGCTTCGCCATCCGCGAAGGCGGCAAAACCGTCGGCGCTGGCCTCGTGACAGAGGTCGCCGCCTGAAATCCACCGCCTCCGGGCCTAGCATGATCGCGAGGCCCGGAGGCAACCGCCTGAGTCGACCCTTTAGATTTCCCGCAACTCGGGCCGACCTGGAAGGTCTTTTGGCTCAACCAGGTTTGACACAAGGCCTGCGCGCTCACACGCTTTCAGCACCCACCAACCAGGATCGATCTGATCCGGCTGAAGTCCTAACCGCGCTGACCCTGGGAATGCGTGGTGGTTATTGTGCCAGCACTCACCGAACGTGATCAGACCACAATACCGAACATTTTGACCCTGAACCGCCGCGCCGTCGACATGCCAGTCGCGATGTCCATCATTGTGAGCGTGATACCCAATGAACCAATGCCCCAGGATCGATATCGTGACGCGTCCGCAAATTCCCCAAAAGACGAACCCCCAACCACCCAGAACCCAAAGCGGCAAGGCCACAACCAATTGTTGCAGCAAGGATGTGGCTTCGATGAAGCGATAGACACTGCTGTGCCTCATGGTGCGGGGAAACTCAAATTCCGGAGCGTGCGTCAGGTGAAGTTTGCAGTGAATTTGCCACCACCAGTCGCGCAACATTGAACTTTGATGCGAAAAGAATGGGTGGCAATTTGTTTGCCGTTGCGCCCAGTCTCTCAAATCATGGGTCCGCATCATTGTGAACGGCCCCCCCAATCCGACGAGTGTGCCCAACCAGACTCCGATCTTCTCGTACATATCTGGGCAGTCGAAGCTTTGGTGGATGAGCTTTCGATGCATGCCGAGTGAGTGCCCTAAACACAGCGTAAGGCCGGACAGGATAAAGAACACGGCGACCGCCGCCCACGAGAAAAAAAGGGATCCGCCGATCAGCCATCCAAATGCCATCAGGCTGAAGAACACAGATTTGCCATGGCTCCATTTGACGGTGCCTTGTGCCGCATTGGTAAGACTGTCTTCCAGGACGCGGGCATTTTCATAGGTTTCAGACGGATTAGTCATGACGATCCTCGCGAATGATTACTTCGTCGAGCAGGTAATCGGCGCTTTGCGAAACCGCGAATTTCTGCATCGGGCCAAAATACCAGGCTGGGTCGAGGAGGCGCTCATAATAGACAGTCAGCGCGATTTCTGTTCGCTCTTCTGAAATGGGTGTGAACTGAACTTCGGTGCCTTGGATGTTGAGATACTTTGCGAGGTAACTGGTGTTTCGTGTCACGGACGTCCGAACCCGAAGATCGCTCACCTCGTCTATTCGGAGATGAAACTCGCCGCGATCGATATTGGTGAAGAACCAGCGCTTATAGATA
>JBCCDZ010000124.1:0-8899 GCA_039030525.1 Pseudomonadota bacterium
CAATTTCTTCAGCTACCCCCTGCATCAGATGTCAGTCACCGGTTTGGTGATTTCGCTCGGCCTTCTGATCGATAATGCCATCGTTGTGGTCGATGAATATGAACAGGAACGCGTGCACGGACGATCCATTCTGGAAGCCATAGATGAAGCGCTGAAAAAACTGTTCGGGCCGCTCTTCGCATCCACTCTGACGACGGTTCTGGCCTTTGCCCCAATCGCCTTCATGCCTGGTGCGGCAGGCGAGTTTATCGGCATGATCGGCACCTCCGTGATGCTGTCTGTGATTATGTCCTTCCTCGTCGCGATGACGGTTATTCCGGCGCTCGCCGGAATGCTGGACCGTAAACCGGTGCCCGGCGAGCGGTCCTGGTTCTGGCGGGATGGGATCAAATTCAGCTTGCTGACCGATGGTTATCGCTGGAGTATTGAACGGGTCTTGCGCAATCCGTTGATCGGCGTGTTGTTGGGCGTGGTACCTGTGGCCATTGGCTTCTATCTCGCCAGCTTGCTACCCGGACAATTTTTTCCGCAAACCGAGCGCGATCAATTTCAGATCGACATCTCGCTAAACCCAAGCGCGACCATTTATGAAGCGCGCGACATCGTGCTGGAAGTCGATGCCTTTTTGCGCGACCAATATCCCGATATTGAAAGCATGCATTTCGTTGTCGGAGAGCCGGGCCCGCGCGTCTATTATAACAGCATGAACAATACCGAGGGCGTGCCAGGCTATGCCAATGGCTTTGTCCAGCTTGGTAACAATGAAACCACCCGTATCCTCGTGACGGACGTTCAAGCCACGCTGCGCCGCGAGTTTCCGCAAGCGCAAATCCTGGCTTCACCGTTTGAGCAGGGACCACCTGTGCCGGCGCCTATCGCCTTCTCGATAAGCGGCGACAATATTGATGTCCTGAACGATCTCGGCAATCAAGCGCGTCAGGTGCTGGCGCAGACGCCCGGTGTGACATTTACCAGCGCCCGATTGCAAGTCGGGGCACCGATTGTCACGTTACAGGCGGACGAGACGGCCACCGCTATGTCCGGCATTCGTCTGACCGGTCTGGCAAGCGAAATCCGGGCTGAGCTCGAAGGCGTGCAGGCGGGATCCATTCTTGAAGGCGTTGAAGAAATTCCAGTTCGCGTGATTGCGCCGGAAGCGCGCCGATCGGAATTGTCAGACTTGCGATCGAAGACGATCAGCAATGCGCGGCCTGGCGGTGGGACACCCCTTTCCGCCCTGGGTGAACTCACTCTGGCGCCGGAGACGGCCACGATTGTGCGCCTCGACGGCAAACGCGTGAACGAGGTCTTTGGCTATGTTCAGCCCTACGCTCTGCCCGCCGAGATCAATGAAACATTCAAGGCCAATCTCGCAGCCTCAGGGTTTGAGCTGCCGCCCGGCTATGAGTGGATTGAAGGTGGCGTTTCCAGCAATGGTTCAGCTGCGATTACGAGCCTGGCATCGCTGGCCGTGCCACTGGTTCTGGTCATGCTTGGCGCTGTGGCGCTGGTGTTCAATTCCTTCCGTATGGCCTTCCTGGTGATGGGGGTTGGCTTCATGGCCATGGGTCTGGCTTTTGCAGGGGTCTGGATGTTCAACTTGCCGCTTGGCTTCAACGCCATTCTCGGTGCGCTTGGATTGCTTGGTATTTCGATCAACGGCACGATCGTGGTTCTGTCGCTTCTGACCAATAATGAAGCGGCGCGAAATGACGATATCATTGCGCAGCGCGAAATCGTTGTTGCAGCGACACGGCATATCGTCGCCACGACGCTGACCACGATGGGGGGCTTTGTCCCGATTATTCTCCAGGGCGATGTGTTCTGGATGCCGCTTGCGACCGGGATTGCCGGAGGGGTGGCGGGCTCAGCGATCCTGGCTCTGTATTTCACGCCAGCTGTTTATCGGATCATGACGATGAAACCGCTTCAGCGCTTGTTTCGCTTGGCGTCTGGGCGTGGTTGGCAACACCCGGCGCGGGTTCCAGCAGAATAAAAAAAGCCCCGCAGCTGAACCTGCGGGGCTTTGATAATTTGATTGTCGGCGCGGCTTAGAAGGTTGTGCCGAGCTCGATGCCCCATGTGCGCGGCTCATTCACAAACCCGGTCAGGTTGTTGAAGTCGATGCCGCCTTCCAGCACCAGTTCATCGGTCAGGTTGCGGACGAAGGCTGAAACGCTGACGCCATTATTGCCTTCCCAGCCGGCGCGAAGGCCGCCAAGCCAGTATCCATCTTCGGTAAATTCAGTGCTCTCATAGAGGAAGAAATTGGTCTCACCCTTGAACGCCCAATCGGTGAAGACATAAAGCTCACCATCCTGGAACGGGACACCATAACGGGCCGTGAAATTGGCAATCCATTCCGGCGCATTCGGGAAGGAATTGCCGGAAATGTTGAAGAAGGTCTGTCCGCCGACATCCACGACCGGATCAAGCACAGTGCATGATGCACCACATCCTGGTGCGAGCAGAACATCGTCCTTGATCTCGGTATTGTTGTAAGACAGTCCGCCGGTCACGATGAAATTATCGGTGACGAGGGCTTCAACATCCGCCTCGAACCCGTAACCTTGGCTTTCATCAGCGTTGAACAGCGCCACTGTATTGTTCAGACCACCAACAATGGTCAGCTGCTGATCTTCCAGCGTGTACAGGAACACGTTGGCATTGGCGCGGATGCGGTTTTCATACAATTCTGATTTTACACCGGCTTCGTAGGATAGGACGGTTTCACTATCGGCATCGGAGATGTCATTGCCGAAGACCAGACGTCCTTGCACAGACGGCCCGCGAAAGCCGCGCGCAATCTTGGCATAGTAAGACACATCATCGGACTGGCGATAAGTGGCGGACAGGTCCCAGCTGATCTGATCATCGCCGACCACCACCGTACGCGGCGCAAGTGCGCCAGATCCGAATGGACCGATTGAGCGCCCGGCTGTGAACTCTTTTTCTTCGTCGGTGAAGCGTAGGCCACCGGCAATCGTGACCTTATCTGAAACGTCATAGGCCAGGGACGCGAAGATGCCCGTAGAATCAGTCGCCTGATTGCGCTGTGCCGCTCCGTTGATCGGCTGACCTGGCGCCAAGGTGTCAAAGCTGTTGGAAGAAATGTTCACCTTCTCATCGAAGATAAAGATACCGGCCTGGCCGCGCAGAGGGCCGCCATCATCAAAGGCCAGCCGCGCTTCATGCGTCACCTGGCGCAGGTCATCGACCGCACCTGAGCTCTCAGACGGGAACGGAATGAAACCGGGGCCGAAATTGCCATCCCCCAGGAACGCGGCGCCGAAGCCGCCATCAATATCGCCGCGAGAAGACACTTCTGCGGTCTCGTATCCATAGACATAGGTCAGATCAATCGCGTCATTCAATTCATGATCAACCCGGGCCGTGACGCCAAACGAGTCCTGTTCGAGACCGTTCTGACCGTCGAAGAACACGGTATCGAAATCAAAACTGTCGGAGAGACCGCTTGAACCCTGGTCGATAATATTGGCGCGGAACAGTCGGGCGTCACTGTCATTCGTGCGGCCATGCACGTTGATAAGAACATCTGTCGTTGCAAGCGGTGACCACAGGCCTTGCACGCGATAAGCGGACTCTTCAAACCCTTCTAATGAATCATTTTCGCCTGTGAAGGCGTTATCGACAAAGTCGTCGCGCTGCTGGAACAGGCCTGAAACACGAAGCGCGATTTGGTCGCTGACGCGAAACCCGACAGCGCCTTCGACTTCTGTTGTATTATATTCGCCGAACGAGCCTTTGACGTATCCGTTCAAGTCTTCGCCGGGCTTGACGCTGTCAAATTTGATGATGCCGCCCGGAGTGTTGCGTCCGAACAATGTACCTTGTGGTCCGCGCAGAACTTCGATGCCCTCAACGTCGAAAACCGGAAATCCTTTAAGGATCGGGTTTTCGTAAGGGACATCATCATAGACCAGCGAAACGGGCTGCGATGAATTCAGGTCAAAATCGGTATTCCCGATGCCGCGAATGTAGAAGCGGGGAAAGGCACGACCGAATGAGCTTTCCGCGATCACACTGGGCACGCGGGCGGACAGGAAGCGAATATCCGCGCCGCCGGCTTTGATATTGTCGAGTTTCTCACCAGACACTGTGGTAATCGAGATCGGAACATCTTGAGCATCTTGCTCAACGCGTTGAGCGGTTGTGACAACCGGATCGAGACGACGCGCGTCAGTCTCATCAGTGTCTTGGGCAAGGGCAGGAGAGGCGGCAAGACCGGCCAGGATCATTGCAGCAGAAGAGAATTTCAGAGACGTTTTGAGAGCCATCTGTCGTCGCTTTCATTTGGGAACTGGGCGCCTCGCCATAAGACGCCTTCGCGACGGAGGTATTCGCTGTTAACCATGCGAGACAAGTCCGCAGTGCCTCCAATACTGTAAAAAAGTTTACACTCGTCGATTCTGTGGCATCCCTGCAACTTTTCCGATCAGAAAAAGGCGCGCCCGACTAAGGCACGCCTTTGATTTGTCGGTATTGCTCCGGCTCCGGATCAATCCCAGGGATTGAACCGGGTTCGAGGCTTTAGAATATCGGACTCTGATTCGACCGCTTCTTCTTCTGCCGGAGCGCTGGCCTCGTTGCTGGCATTAGCACTGCTCACAGCGGCAGACGCGGTTTCTGCGAGAGAGACGTTCAGATTGCCCTCGAGTTTAGGCAGAACATCATCCGTGGCGTCAATGACGACTTTTTCGCCAGGCTCAACCGATGCCGTGCTCGGGCCTGGTATGCCGCTGGCCTCGGTCTTTGCAGACAAAGCACCAAGGCCAAAACCGGCGCCAATGCCGCTCAGGCTGTAACTTTCCGCGGCCGGTGCTTCCGGTGCAACGGATGCGCCCACGGTCGCGAGTTCCGGCTCAGAGATTTCCTCTGCTTCAACAGGAGCAAACGCATCCGCCGTGAAGGGCTCGGGTTCAGAGGTTTGCTCGGTGGCAAACGGCTCCGCTGCCGCTGTTACCGTTGCATCGATGGTCTCAGGCTCTGCGGTCGTCGCGGCGATGGTAAATGCCGGTGCTTCAATCGATGAAGGCTCGGACCGGGTCGCAAACGTATCCTCCGTCATCTGCTCCAGTGTCTCCATCGGGGATTCGATATTGTCGGCTTCTGGCGTGATTTCGATTTCAGGGGTCTCGTCGGCTTGCGCGACCCATTCGGGTTGAGGATCGGTCTCGACCTCAGCGACGACGCTTGGTGCGTCATCATCGTCAGCCTCGCTCAGCCCAAACGGCACATAGGCGGGGGGGGCTGCGACATCGGCAACAATTGTTTCGGACAACGTGTCGTCTGTCTCAGCCTCAAACGTGTCAGTCGCCGCCTCCAGCGTCTCTTCACGTTCTGGCTCCTGCGGCGTCAGACCTGCGGCAAGGGCGACAGCGCCGACGGCACTGGCGGCAGCGGTCTCGAGGCCATTTTCCTCGCGGCTTTTCACTTCATCTGCCATGTGGGCGACAGCTTCGGTGACGTCCGTTTCGGATTCGACCGACGCATCATCGGATGCCTCTATATCGGTAGTTTCGGCCACATCCTCAGAGGCTGCCTCAAGCTCTGTTTCTGTCTCGAAGCTGGTCGTCTTATCGTCTGGCTGGTCATCCACCTGCGTATCTTCCGACGCGGTGTCCCAAGGATTTTCCTGTGTCGCTTCAATTGACGATTCCGCGTCTTCGGAAACACTTGCCTCAGTGAACACGACAGCTGCATCATCGTCTTCGGCGCTATCGTCTTCAGACGCGTCCTCATCCGTGGTGTCCGTTGTTTCAAACGCGACGGGCTCTGCTTCGATCTCTTCGGATGCTTCAAGCGTCTCAGACTCGCTTGTCTCGGTCGCTTCCAGCTCTGTCTCAGTTTCAGTTTCAGCTTCGGCTTCCACGGCAGGCTCGTCCGTCTGCTCTTGCGCGGCTGCGACTTCTTCAGGGGCTGCGGTCTCTTGCGCTTCCTCGGACGGGGTCTCTTCCTCTGCCACAGTTTCAATCGAGTCCGCTGCAATGATTGCCGTGTCGTCGCCGAGGTCTTCCTGCAAAGTCTCGTCGCCGTCGGTCAGCTCGGCTTCGGTGTCAATGAGATCGGCATCGGGTGTCTCTTCCATGCCGGCGAGCAGAGTTGAAATCGCTGTTTCGGTGCCGCGTGCGATCCGGGCCGCTTCCTTGGTCATGGCTGCGACGATGGCGGTATAAGACGTGCCATCTTCTTGTTCGGTCGCCGCGATTTCATCCGCGGTGGCGCGCTCCAGCTCTTTGCCATCCTTGCTGGTGATGATGACTTGATTAGGGGCTTCGGTCAGTGAGACGCTATAGCCTTCCGTGGCATAGGCGAGGTTGCCGTCCTCACTTTGCGTCCAGTCCAATTTGCCCAGCTCTGTCATTTCGGACAGGCGATCGATCAACTTTCTTGTCGAAGCGTGCAGCATTTAATGGTCCACCCTATTGGAGTTGCTAACGAAGCGTTAATACCCGTTCGAGGGGGCGCTTTGATAGGGGGCAAACGCGAAATTCTGATGAAATAACGGTTATATCAGCTTGTTTTTGCGGATGTTTCGGACGCCTGTACGAGCTACGATATCGCCGTGTTTGGATTGCACAAATTCAAGGCAGGCCAAGCGCTCAGGAGCCGGTCCAATCGCGGCGTGTTTCAGAGATATCCTGAACGAAATCTTTGACGGCCAGATCGCCAGCATCTGCCAAGCCGGTGCGAAAGCCTTGCACGCTGCGGTCTGGCGCGACGACCAGATAAGTCGGTGTCCAGCGGATATTGAGCGCGGCGCGGACGGAGGCATCCTCGTCCATCACGGTCGGAAAAGACCAGCCCTTTTCGTCAAACCAAGCGTCAACAGAGTCATAGCCGCGCAGGGCGCGGTCGGCGTGCTCGAGATTTGGCGGTGTATGGATGGACATGAAGTCGACATCCGGGTCCTGGCCGAGGGCCGTGGAAAGCGCCGCGGCGAACGGCGCGTCATTGCGGCTGTCATGGCACCAGATGCCCCAGACTTCGATGACGGTCCAGCGCCCCTCAAGGTCCAAGGACGAGAAGGCTGTGCCATCTGTCTTGGTGCCGTCAAAGATCGGCAATGGCGCGCCCAGGCCTTCATATGTATAGGGCCGGCCATACGCATCGCGCGGAACGTCGCCGCGGCTAAGATCGGCCGATGCAGGAATGACATGTCCCGGGCGGTAATAGTCTGTCGCGGCATCGCCGCCCGGATCAGAATTGTCTTCGGCGTGCGCGCACGCCGCGAATCCAAGGGCCAGAATGGAAGCACTAAAAATTCGCAGCATGAACACAGCCTTTGTTACGGGTTAAGCGTCTGGAATGCGCAAAACTTGTCCGGGATAGATTTTGTCCGGATGCTTGAGCATCGGTGTATTAGCGTCGAAGATATCCGGGTAGCGCATCGCGTCACCATAATATTTCTTGGCAATCTTCGACAGCGAGTCGCCGGATCTCACAGTGTGAAAAACAGAGTCGCCAACCTTGGCCTTCGATTTGACTTTCAGTGAGTCATCGACCGTGCCGATCCCATTCACATTGCCAGCGGCAAGGATGAGTTTCTCTCTGGTTGCGAGGTCTGGAACCTTGCCTTCGAGTTTGACCTGCTTGCCCTCGACAGAGACTTTGAAGTCAGAACCCAATTCATCATCAAGACCAAGATCCTCAACTTCTTTTCGGATCGCCTTTTCAGCAACTTTGTTGCGGTCAGCAATGATCTCTTTGCCCTTGTTCATGGCAAATTTGAAAACACCCATTTGTGTGTACTCCCCTTTATGGAACTCGTTCCCTAAGCCGGAATCGCGCATTCGTGAAGGGGTTGCCGCGACGTCGTTCCACTTTACGTCAACGTTACCCCTAGTCGAGGCCTGCTCGCTTCAGTAGGGTGCGCTGCAACATAGACCACCTACGGGAGACTTTCGTCATGCGCGAAGCAGTAATCGTATCCACCGCCCGAACAGGCCTCGCCAAAGCGGGTCGGGGTTCCCTTAACAACACGCACGGCATCACCATGGCCGGTCACGCGATCAAGCACGCCATGGCACGCGCCGGCGTCGAGCCGGAAGCCGTCGAAGACGTGTTTCTGGGCTCGGCTCAGCCAGAAGGCGCAACCGGGCACAATGTTGCGCGGAATGCAGCTCTGTGGGCTGGATGCCCAAGTTCGACTTCAGGCGCGACGATCAATCGGTTCTGTTCGTCTGGTCTGCAGGCGATAGCCAATGCGGCCCAAACGGTCATCAATGAAGGCGCACCCGTTGCGATTGGCGGCGGTGTTGAAAGCCTGTCTCTGGTCTCTCGCTCCGGCCATATGAACCTGCACCGCTACACGGAAGACCAGCTGATGGCGAAGTGGCCAGCGATCTGGATGACCATGATCGAGACGGCTGAAATCGTCGCGGATCGCTACAATGTCAGCCGTGAAGCGCAGGACGAGTATTCTGCGGAATCGCAACGCCGCACCGCTGAATTCCAGAAAAACGGCTATATGGCTGAGGAAATTGTACCGCTTGAGACCAAGATGATGCTCAAGAACAAAGAGACGGGAGAGATCACGGAACAAGATGTTGTCTGCGACCGTGATGAGTGTAATCGCCCTGGCACCACCGCGGAAGCGCTGGCCGGATTGCCGCCTGTCTTCTCTGGCGGTCAGACAATCCAGCAAGGCAAATTCATTACCGCCGGTAACGCCTCTCAGCTGTCTGATGGCGCGGCGGCGGTTGTTGTCATGGAAGCCGAAGAAGCTGCTCGCCGCAACATTCAGCCGCTTGGCCGTTTCATGGGTTTCAATGTTGGCGGTGTGGATCCGGACGAAATGGGCATTGGCCCGATTAAAGCGGTGCCACGTCTGCTCGAACGCCACGGTCTGAAAGTCGATGATATTGACCTGTGGGAG
>JBCCDZ010000125.1:0-8721 GCA_039030525.1 Pseudomonadota bacterium
CGCTCGTTCAGGTCCAACATCACGTGCGCCGCAATGCTCTGGGCTTTGTCCCATTTCGCACCGCGCGGTTGTTTGTTCATGGCACCATCACACGTGAAGGTGAACTGGCAGCCCGTGGTCCGGGTCGCGCCTTGGAAGACGACGTCACAAATCGTGTTGGGATAGCGGTGGTCATTGACGCGATTAGCGATGACTTCAGCCACCCCTAATTGGCCGGCAAGGGACTCGCTGCGCGCTTCATAATAGATGGCCTCGGCGAGGCATTGGCGCTGGCGCAACATTTCATCGGCATCGGTGCGCTTCGGAACTTGTAGCGTCACCAGACTGCCAATCGCGGCGCGATCGCGGTCGAAGGCAGCATATGGGCTCAACGCCGCGCCCGGATCGCGTTCCAGAGAGACTTCGACAAATTTCAGCCAATCATGGTTCAGCAGTTCAGACCGATCATTCAAGGCATACGTGACTTGAACATCGTCCTGGCGGATTTCAGCCAGTTGCACGCTGCGATCGCGGAATTGCTCATCGCTTTGCTGATCCGCATTTACGCCTGCAATAACAGGCATGGCGGCAACCAGGGACGCGAAACAGGCGGCGCCGAGCACGCCCTGCACGAACCGGCGGCGATATCTGGCAGACGTTTGCACACGTAACCAGCGGCCAAATTGCGCCGTCACGGTCGTGCCCGTCATCGGGTTTTTGGAAAAATCCGTCATATCAGCCTTTATTTCCCACCACACTTGAGGGTCGTCCCAACCCTGCAAGTTTCAAACCTTTTCCTATTCCGAACGGCATCTCGGCCGCTTTTCTGGATTCTGTTCTTACGCCCGTCCATATTTGTGGATGGCCTAGAAAATCAATTCTAGATGACCGCGATATCCACACATTTCTTGTCCGTCATTTCGACTGAACTCATGCTGAATTAAACGAAACCAGGGATAGATTCCGTCTAAATCGCCGATTCTATTGCAGATTCGAAGTAAATTCGAATAAAATTCATACTTTAGTAACCATGATTACCTGTTGCTTAAAGGACACAGGCCGCGTAATCACAATTTGTTACGAATCCGGAACGTTTTCCCGTTTTACGCGAGTTTTAGGCCTGTTTTAGCACCGCATGCGCGGCCGCCAAACGGGCAATCGGCACCCGATATGGCGAGCAAGACACGTAATCGAGTCCGATATTGTGACAGAAAATCACGGATGCCGGATCGCCGCCATGTTCGCCGCAAATGCCAAGCTTGATGCCGCTTCGCGTTTCACGTCCGCGCGCGGCGGCGGTCTTCACCAATTCGCCAACACCATCCTGATCAATCGTCACGAATGGGTCTTTTTCATAAATCCCCTGCTCTTCATAAGAGGTCAGGAACCGGCCCGCATCATCGCGCGAAATACCCAGCGTCGTTTGTGTCAGGTCATTTGTCCCGAATGAGAAGAATTCCGCAGTTTCGGCAATCTGACCGGCGCGCAAGGCTGCCCGCGGCAGCTCAATCATGGTCCCGACCAAATAGCCGAGCGTGGTCCCGGTTTCTGCGAATACGGCGTCTGCCGCCGCATCGACGACAGTTTTCAGGATGTCTAATTCCTTGCGCGTCCCGACCAGCGGTATCATCACTTCCGGAACCGGATTTATACCGGTTTCCTTGGCCACAGCGACCGCCGCTTCGAAAATGGCGCGGGCCTGCATGGCGTAGATTTCCGGATAGGTAATGCCGAGACGACAGCCGCGATGACCAAGCATCGGATTGCTTTCATGCAAGGCTTCGGCTTGCGCTTTCAGCGCTTTGACATCCATACCTGATGAGGCCGCGACCTCTTCCATTTCCGCATCTGTGTGCGGCATGAACTCGTGCAATGGCGGGTCGAGCAAGCGGATCGTGCACGGCGCCTCGCCCATGATCCGGAAAATGTCTTCAAAGTCAGACCGCTGCATCGGCAGCAATTTCTCAAGCGCCGCCTCGCGGCCGGGTTTGGTACCAGCCAGGATCATGCTGCGCACAACCGGAATGCGTTCAGCATCAAAGAACATATGCTCAGTGCGGCAGAGGCCGATGCCTTCGGCGCCGAAATCCTTAGCGACTTGAACGTCTGCCGGAGTTTCCGCATTGGTTCGAACAGCAAGTTTGCGCACTTTGTCCGCCCAGCTCATCAACACGCCGAAATCACCAGACAGGTCAGGCTGCTGCATCTCGACCTCGCCGAACAGAACTTCGCCCTGGGCGCCGTCGACGGTGATGATCTCACCTTTCTTGATTTCTCGATCGCCGATCCGGAACACGCCGGCTTCGGTATCGATCTGCAATTCGCCAGCGCCGCAAACACAGGGCCGTCCCATGCCGCGGGCAACGACCGCCGCGTGCGACGTCATACCGCCGCGCGCGGTGACAATGGCGCGCGCCGCATGCATGCCGTGAATGTCTTCAGGGCTGGTTTCAACCCGCACCAAAATGACAGCGCGTCCGGCTTCCGCTAGATGCGCGGCTTCATTGGAATCAAACACCACTTGCCCGACAGCTGCGCCCGGACTGGCAGGCAAGCCTTTGACGACAACGTCGCGGGCCGCAGTCGGCGAAATGGTGGGGTGCAGCAATTGATCAAGTTGCGATGGTTCGAGCCGCAGAACCGCTTCCTGCTCATCGATCAGGCCTTCATTGGCCATATCGACCGCAATTTTCAGCGCTGCGCCAGCGGTCCGTTTCCCGGTCCGGGTTTGCAGCATATAGAGAACGCCGTCTTCGACGGTGAACTCAATGTCCTGCATGTCGCGATAATGCGCTTCCAGCGTGTCGGCGACATCGGTCAACTGTTTGTAGACGGGCGGCATGACCTCTTCGAGCGGCGCTTCATCTGATTTCAGCTCATCCGCCCGGGCCCGCGAGATGGGGGCCGGTGTGCGAATGCCGGCGACCACATCTTCGCCCTGCGCATTGGTTAGAAACTCGCCATAGAAGACATTCTCGCCGGTCGACGGATCGCGCGTAAACGCAACCCCGGTCGCGGAGGTCTCGCCCATATTCCCGAACACCATAGACTGGACATTGACCGCAGTGCCCCATTCGGCCGGGATATCATTCAGCTTGCGATACAGGATCGCACGATCATTCATCCACGACCCGAACACAGCGCCAATCGCGCCCCAGAGTTGTTCGCGCGGATCATCCGGGAACGGCTTGCCAAGCTTGTCTGCGACCGCCTCTTTGTATTGACCGACAATCGCTTTCCAGTCGGCCGCCTCCATTTCCGTATCGAGCTCAAAACCCTGGCTATCTTTGTAATCGTCCAGCAGATATTCAAACGTGTCATGGCGCAGACCCAGCACGACATTGGAATACATCTGAATGAAGCGGCGATAGCTGTCATAGGCGAACCGCTCGCCAGCTTTGGCCGCGAGGCCCTGAACGGTGACGTCAGACAGACCGAGATTGAGGACGGTGTCCATCATACCAGGCATCGAAGCACGCGCGCCGGAGCGGACAGAGACGAGCAGCGGGTTGGTCGCGTCGCCAAATAGTTTGCCGGTTTTCTGTTCCAGCATTTTCAGCGCGTCATCGACTTCTTGCTTCAGCCCATCAGGATAGGCCTCATCGAGATCATAATAAGCGGTGCAAACTTCAGTGGTCAGGGTGAAGCCAGGCGGCACGGGCAGACCCAGGCTCGCCATTTCCGCGAGATTTGCGCCTTTTCCGCCGAGCAGGTTTTTCAGAGCGGCGCTGCCGTCCGAACTGCCCCCGCCGAAAGAGTAGACCCATTTGGTCCCTACGCTTGCGCCATCACCCATTCTGTCCTCCGTCTGCCACGTCGCACCTTTTGCGCGCCGATTGCATGAGTCTGTGATGCAAGCCAAGCGCCATGGTTAGCGCCGAGAATCAAGTCGGCATTTCGTCTGATTGCGCTGTCACGAAGAATTTTACCGGGAATTGACCTCTATCCACAGCGAAATGGCAAAATATTGTTGCTGCACCGCAACATCGCTGTTCCGATTTGAGACCGGTCATCTTAGGTTCACACACAGGCTCGCAAGAATGTGAGACGATTTGTGATGTACCGCACAACCGCACGTCCTAGAATCAGGACATGTTACGCGCACAAGACAAACTGATAAAAATTTGGGTGGGGCACATGAACAAGATCAGACTTAAAGATATTCTGTCATTGAATACAGCGACCGTACTGGCAGCAGCGCTGCTCTGCGCGGTATTGGCGACCGATCCGAGCTTGTTGGGCTAGGTTACCCCTCGACCTTCGAGAAATCCGCGACGGTCCCGATCGCTTCGCGCATCATGTTGAGCAGATTGAGCCGGTTCTCACGCACCGCTTTGTCCTCAGCATTGACCATGACGCTGTCCGGGCCATCGAAAAAGGCGTCCACCGGCGCGCGCAGGCCCGCGAGGGCCGACATGGCGGCGGCGAAGTCTTCCTTCGCCAAGGCTGCTTTCGCGGCTTCGGCGCTGGCGCTGATGGTTTTGAACAGAGCTTTTTCAGCTATCGCGTCAAGCTTGCTGGCCTCCACCGCGCCATCAAAGGCGCGTTTGTCTTTCTTCTCCTCGGCGCGGAGAATATTCGCGGCCCGCTTATAGCCCGCGAGCAGATTGGTGCCGTCCTCACTATCGAGGAATGCCGCCAGCGCTTCGACCCGTTTAACGATCAGCACGAGATCATCCTCACCGAGCGCGAAGACGGCGTCGATCAGGTCATGACGTTGGCCTTGATCGCGGAGATATTGTTTGAGGCGATCGGCGAAGAAAGAGAGGAGGTCGAGATAAAAAACGGCGTCGTGCGCCGCTTCTATCGCCCCGCGAACGGTTCTCTGAGATTCTACTTCTTCGAGTTTTCGGCCAAAGTCTTTACCAGCAGCGCCGAACGTATCTAATAAGCCCAACCGAACCCCATTCTCCAACACAATCCGCACCACGCCCAGTGCCGCGCGTCTCAGCGCAAACGGATCCTTTGATCCAGTCGGCTTTTCATCAATCGCCCAGAACCCGACCAGCGTATCGAGCTTATCCGCCAACGCCACAGCAATACTCACCGGCTCTGTTGGCACAGCATCTGACGGCCCTTGCGGCTTGTAATGATCGCGGATGGCGTCTGCGACTGCGCGAATCTCCCCCTCGCTCATCCCCACGAAGGTGGGGATCTCTTGCGGCGGCTCAGAGGCCCCCGCCTGCGCGGGGGTGAGCGGAGATTGGATGCGTTCCAGTGCATAATAGCGGCCCATCACTCCTTGCAGCTCAGGGAATTCATAGACCATTTCAGAGGTCAGATCGGCTTTGGCCAACCGCGCTGCGCGCTCCGCCAGGTCCGCATCCGCGCCAACTTTCGGCGCCAGCTCCCGGGCCAATGCCGCGACTCGCTCGACCTTGTCAGCAATCGTACCGAGCTCTTTCTTGAAATCGATCCTGGCGAGCTTCGGCGCCATCGCCTCAAGCCCGGTCTTCTTATCATTCTCCCAGAAAAAGCGGCCATCTTCGAGCCGCGCGGACAGAACTTTGCGATTGCCCGCCGCGATCGCTGTCCCGCCATCCGTGGCATCAATATTGGCCACGACGACAAAATTCGGCGCCAGATCTCCGGTCTTTGGATCGCGCACCGCAAAATATTTCTGATGCGTGCGCATGGACAGCTGAATGACTTCCGGTGGCAGCTCCAGGAAAGCCGGGTCCATATCGCCGAGGATCACGACCGGCCATTCCGCCAGGCCGACAACCTCTTCCAACAAGCCTTTATCCTCGACCAGCTCGAGACCGGCTTCGGCGCAAATCGCCTTGGCCTCGGTTTCAATCTTTTCGCGTCGGCTGTCGCGGGTCAGCAAGACATGCCCGTCACCCGCCAGCTTGCCGACATAATCGTCGAGCCCGCTGACCACATAAGGTCCGCGGCCATGTACGCGGTGGCCCTCAGTCTCATTGCCGCTGGCAATGCCATCGACTTCAAACGGCACAACCGCGCCATCAAACAGACAGACAATACGCTGCAGCGGACGCACCCAGCGCATCTCGCCGCGGCCGGTCCGCATCGATTTCGGCCAATGGAAATTCTGCATAATGGCCGGGATCAGCCCGGCCACAATGTCCGGCGTCGCACGGCCAGGAATGGTCCGCGAGGCGACATAGAAATCGCCCTTCTTGGGATCAGAGTGGATCTCGGCCTCGTCAATCGAGGACAGGCCTGCGCCGCGCAGGAAGCCGGCTACGGCCTGTTCGGGCGCGCCGACTTTTGGGCCTTTGCGCTCTTCGCTGACTTCGTCTGATCCAGCCGGAACCCCGAGACACGCCACCGCCAACCGGCGTGGCCCCGACATTGCGGTGACCTTTTCGACGCCGAGCCCGGCCTCTTTCAGGCCTTTCATCACCGCATCCTTAAGGTCGCGCTCGGCCTTGGCCTGCATGCGCGCGGGAATTTCTTCGCAGAAGATTTCAAGAAAGAGTTCAGCCATTTCAGCCCGTTTGGTTCGGAAAAACAAATCAGCCCCCCGCATAGGCGCGGGCGCGCCGGGGTTCAACCTTCCTTTCCATTCGAAAGGTCGCTAATCTATGCCTTGGGATTTAGTTCGTGGGACATGCGCATGGCCAAGATATTCATTTCCTACCGACGCGAGGATGCCGGTTTCGCCGTGGATCAGGTTCACGCTGCGCTTAAGGCTTATGCCGAGACGCCGACCGATATCTTTATAGATGTCGACAACATTCCGCCGGGCGCCGACTTTGTGGAACACTTAGCAAGCAAAGTTTCACAATGCGAAATCATGCTGGTTGCAATCGGATTGCGCTGGTTGGATGCGACCAATGAGTCCGGTAAGCAACGCTTAAGTGATCCCGATGACTTCGTCCGAATCGAGATAGAATCTGCGCTGGCGAGAGGCATTCCTGTCGTCCCTGTGCTGATTGGCGGGGCGCCCATGCCGAATATGTCCGACTTACCGGAAAGCTTGCACCCTTTGCTGAGGCGGCAAGCGGTGAAAATTGAACGCGGAAACGTGCAACAATCTGTCGACGAAATGATGCGACGCATGGGCCTCGAAAAAGCCGGGGCCGCGTCTCCTGCGAAGTCGGAAAAGGGTAGTCGCCGACTCGGACTCTATGCACTGGCGGGAGCGGTCCTTATAGGCATTGCGGGCACGCTTTTATGGCAAAGCGATGGGCTAACGACGCTATTTGCGAGTAGCGGGATCAGTTCAAATAGCGAACCTGAAGCGGCCCGTGCGCTACGCGAAGATTGTAATACCGGAGTGCTGGAAGCGTGCACCGGCCTCGGTTTCAGGTACGAGAATGGTGACGGCGTACCAGTAGATTTCGACGAAGCGGCCCTACTTTATCGCAAGGCCTGCGATGGCGGCCATTCAATGGGCTGCAACAATCTCGGCTATTATCACCAAATAGGCCGAGTTGTGGACATGAACCCAACGGAAGCCGTGCGCCTGTATCGTATTGCATGTGTTGGCGGCGAAATCTTGGGCTGCAACAATCTCGAAAAAACCTACGAGGATATCGGAAATGCTCGCCAAGCTTGCGATGGCGGAAACATGAATGATTGTACCTATCTCGGTTTCGAGTACGAACAGGGGAACCGCCTACCCGAAGACTTTAACAAAGCCATCGAACTCTATCGGACAGCCTGTAATGGCGGAAACCCAACAGGCTGCAACAATCTCGGCTATTACTACGAATTGGGCCGTGTCGTGCAAAAGGACGATGCAGAAGCTCTTCGCCTGTATCGTATTGCCTGCGACGGCGAAGAAACTCTCGGTTGCAACAATCTCGAAAATTTGAGCGCCAATGGAGGCGGTGGAGTTGGCGACGTCAAATAAGTGCGCCGCCAATATAACGATTTTCTGCTAGATCTCTTCAACCTCTGAAACCGTGCGCGTTGTGGCCGCGCCGTCGCCTGTATTTACCACGCTGGACGGTTCGATCAGCATGATCTCACATTCCTCATCCGCGCCAGGGCGATGCTCAGTGCCGCGCGGGACAATGATGAATTCTCCAGCTTTGACAATCTCGACACGGTCGCGAAACGCCATCCGCATTTCGCCTTTCATGACAACAAACATCTCGTCTTCATTGGCGTGCGAATGCCAATCGAAATCGCCTTGAATCTTGACCAGACGGACATCCGTCTCATTCACCCGGCCCGCCAGTTTCGGTTGCCAATGATCATTGATTTGATCGAACTTGGCGCTGAGATTGACTTTGCTCATGGCAAGGGCTCCTCGTGAAATTGTCCGCGCAGGTTGGGAATGTCTGCGTCGGTCATGTCCAACATGACCCGGCGCGTATACCCGCCGCGATATTTGTCGCCATCCTTGAATCGCCAATCAGCGATGTCTGCAACCAGAAATGGGACGTCATCGCCGGCTGAGGTCTCGCCAATGAAGCCGGCAAACTCGCGGCGAATGTTGGATACTTCCTCATAATCGCGGCCATAAGCGCTGGAGGGCATGATGACCGTCAGTCGAAAATCTGAATAGGCGTCGATCTCACTTTGCCAGGCTTCGATAAAGATCGGCAGCGTCGCCCGTGCATCAGCCACGGCATCCTGTATCGCACGGTCCTTGTACAGGGCCGGTGATCCAGGTGTCGGGCTACACGCCGCGATGACAAGGATAATGGGGAACAAGATCAGTGTCGTTTTCATCATTTCGGCACCGGGTCTTCATGCAACTCCGCCAGGATGTCCCTTTGAACAGCTTCATCCTCCAATTCCAAGAGCACTCTCAAAGAAAAG